>NZ_JNKD01000008.1:0-65388 GCF_000701925.1 Ruminobacter sp. RM87
GTTAAATTTCAATAGAAATAATTGACTATTTTATTTATAAAACATAAATCTTGACTTATAAAAACAAACAGGTAATATTAATAACACCAAAGCAGTGACCTTCTGGTTACTGCTTAAAAAATTTTCTCAGGATATTTTTCTATTTACAGAAAGATTTTCACATGCTCGTAAAAACAGGGCATAAGCCCTGTTTTTTTACCTTTAGACTGAGTTATATCTTATTCAGTTTTCTTGAGTTCTGCATTAAGTTCTTCTTCAGTAAACTCAGGAAGCGGCTTGTGGTTTTCACCGACAAATGAGTAAATAACCGGAAGCACAAACAGAGTGAACATGGTGCCGATTGACAGACCTGCAACGATTACGAGACCGATTGAAAATCTGCTTTCCGCACCTGCACCGGCTGCTGTGAGCAGAGGAACCAGACCGGCAACCATTGCCGCGGTGGTCATCAGAATCGGACGAAGTCTTACTGAGGCTGCTCTCTTAACTGCTTCGATCTTTGAACATCCGTTCTTAAGCTGTTCTTCACGGCTAACTTCACAGATCAGAATACCGTGCTTTGAGATAAGACCCACAAGGGTTATCAGACCTACTTCGGTATAAATGTTCAGAGAAGCCATGCCTACGGACAGGAAGAGCAGTGCACCTGAAATTGCCAGAGGAACGGCAATCAGGATAACGCAAGGATCTCTCCAGCTTTCAAACTGACATGCAAGTACAAGGAAGATTATGAACACTGCGAGTGCGAAGGTAGAAGCAAGTGAACTGCCTTCCGTAGTGAACTGTCTTGATTCACCCTTGTAGTTATGAGTGTAACCGGCAGGAAGTGTAGGTACGACTTCGTTTTCAAAGAAGCTTACGGCTTCACCCATGTTAACTCCCGGACTCAGTGCAAAGCTCAGGGTGGCTGCGTTCTGCTGTGACATCTTTGAAAGAGTGGCTGGCTCAGCCTTAACCTTTACGTTAAGAATTGATCTTAATGAAATCATGTCTCCGCTCTGAGATTTTACAAAGTATTTGTTGAGCGAATCTGGATTCATTCTTTCAATACGTTCAGACTGAGGAATAACTTCATATGATCTGCCGTCGATGGATACGCGGTTTACATATCCGTCGGCGATAATTGTTGAAAGAGTCTGACCGATATCACTCATGGTAATACCGTAAGCACCTGCCTTTTTACGGTCAACATCGATGTAAAGGGTAGGGGAGTCATAGCTTAAGTCACTGTCGAAATATACGAAGAGACCGCTTTTTCTTGCTTTTTCCATAACCTGTTCGGACACGTCATAGAGTTCTTCGAAGCTGTTCGGAGTCATGAGTACGAACTGCATAGGAAGACCGCTTGAGCTGCCAGGGAGAGGAGGCATCTGGAATACGGTAGCGTTTATGTTAGGACTCTTGGTAAGTAAAGGTGAAACTCTCTTGATAACTTCAGACTGCTTTTCACGTTCATTGAAATCCTTCAGTACGAGAATCGCCATACCCTGGTTTGAAGCTGGGGTACCGATCATGCCCAGAGTGTTAAGTACTGCAGGATCCTTGGCGGCTTCGTTATTAAGCTTCTTGATACCATCCTCGATGTAGTCAAGGTTTGCGTTGGTAGGAGCCTTACCCATCATCATGAATGCACCGCTGTCTTCATACGGAGCAAGTTCTGATGAACAGTACTTGAAGAGCAGAGGCAGTGACGCCATGATGACAATGGCCACAATTACGATAGGGGTTCTTGTGGTTAATACCGCATCAAGCATTCCGGTATAGATTTCGGTTATCCTGTTGAGGATTCTGTTCACGATGCTTTCAAATTTACCAGGCTTTTCTTCAGCCTTGAGCATCTTTGAACACATCATAGGAGACAGGGTAAGGGCAATGATACCTGAAATCAGCACGGAACCTGCCAGAGTCAGTGCAAATTCGGTAAAGAGCGAACCGGTGATACCGCCCATGAGTGCTATCGGTGAGTATACCGCACCGAGGGTTATGGTCATTGATATTACGGGAATTGCTATTTCTCTTGTACCGATAATGGCAGCCTTGAACGGTGAAAGTCCGTTCTTGATGTGACGGTCGACATTTTCAACCACCACGATGGCGTCGTCCACAACCAGACCGATGGCAAGAACCATTGCGAGCAGAGTCATCAGATTTATTGAGAATCCGAAGAGACTCATGAGCATGATTACACCGATCATGGACAGAGGAATTGTGATGATAGGTATTACAACGGCTCTGAAAGACCCCATGAAGAGGGTGATGACCACGAGTACGATAATTGCCGCTTCAACGATGGTGTGAATAACTTCGTTGATTGATTCATCAATGGAAATGGTACTGTCGTAGATGGTGTTCATCTTAAGAGTGCTTGGCAGTCCCTTTTCCAGGGTAGGCATAAGGGCTGTTACACCTGCTGCGATATCCAGAGGGTTGGCTGTTGGGGTTGCATCGATTGCGGCTACGACACCTTTCTGGCCGTTGGCGATGGATCTGAAACTGTCGTGGCTGGTTGCCATTGAGATCTTGGCAACATCCTTCATTCTGACTACGGCACCGTTCTTGGATGCAACAATAAGTTCAGACAGTTCATCAGCATTGGCAACCTGAGTGTTGGTGTTGGTGTTCATCAGGGTATAGTAATTGTTGATCTGTCCTGATGAAGTCTGGAAGTTGTTGGCCTTCAGAACATTTACCACATCCTGTGCCGTAAGCTGATGAGCAGCCAGCTTGAGCGGGTCAATCCATATTCTCAGAGCATATTCGTTACCGCCGTACAGGTTAACCTTGGCTACACCGTTTACGGTAAAGAGCTGTGGGATAACCACACGGTTAAGGTAGTCGGTAATCTGCGGACCGTCCATTACATCGCTTGAGAAGGCGATATACAGCACTGATGTGGTGGATCCTGTAGAAAGGGATATGGTCGGATCCTGTGCATCGGAAGGAAGCTGGGATTTTACGGAGTTAACGCGTGACATGACGTCTGCGAGGGCCCCGTTAGGATCGGTATTGAGCTTCATGTAGATCGTAATGGTGGATGAGCCCATTTTGGAGCTTGACGTCATGTAGTCAATATTGTCTGCCTGGGCAACGGCCTGCTCGATAGGAGCGGTGATGAAGCCCTGAATAAGATCGGCACCGGCACCGTAGTAACTGGTGGTTACGGTGATTACGGTGTTGGTCATGTCCGGATACTGACGCACGGCCATGTTTTTCAGGGACTGCAGCCCCAGCAGTGTTATAAGAAGACTGATACATACTGCGAGTACCGGTCTTTTAATGAAGATATCAGTAAACATTATTAGAGCTCCGGTACTTTTTCAACCTTATCAAGATTGTATTTGTCGTTTTCTTCGATATAGCTGCCGTTGGAGAGTCTTACCAGACCTTCAGTAACTATTACGTCACCGGGATTGAGGCCGGAGGTGATGACAACCTTGTCTCCGTTTTCGTTACCGGTGGTTACGTTTACCTGTTCGGAAATCTTCTGTCCCTTGTCATCGGTCTTCACGCGGTATACGGAAGTACCGTAAAGGTTGTATGAAATCGCGGTCTTTGGAATGGCAATCTGTTCTTCTTCCGAAGGCAGAATTACGTTAACCTTTGCATACATGCCGGTTATGAGTTTTGACTGAGGGTTCGGAATGGTGCCCTGAACCTGCAGAATACCTGCTTCATAATTCATTACAACTTCAATTGCGGAGATTTCACCTTCGAATGTTTCATCAGGGAAGGCGTCAACATTAAGCACAACCTTCTGACCCAGTTTGATTTTTTCAACATCATTCTGTGATACGGTAAAGCGTACCTTTACTTTTGAATTATCTTCAAGGTGGGCTATCTTTGAACCGGGCTGAACATACTGACCGACGTATACGTTACGGATACCCAGCTTGCCTTCGAAAGGTGCCTTGATCTGCAGTTTTTCAATTTTTGCCTTGATGGACTTTGCATCGGCAATGGCCGCTTCATAGTCTGCCTTGGCATTGTCCAGATCCATCTGGGATACGTTTCCCTTCTTGATGAGGGCTGAGTAGCGGATGAACTTCTTTTCTGCCACGTCCGCCTTGGCTCTGGATGCTTCGTAGTTCGCTTTTTCAACGGAATCGTTTACCTGTACAAGTACCTGATTCTGTTTTACCACGTCGCCGGAATCAAAATAAAGTCCTGTGATGCTACCGGATACTTCAGATGATACGTCGATACCCTGGTTAGGTTCGATGAAACCTATGGCGCTTACGGCTTCCTGCCATGGAGCTTTGTCAATTTTCATTGTGGTTACCGGATTAACCGGAGGCTTCATGTTTGCCAGGTATTCCTGTATTTTCTTTTCTTTGTATACGTTGAATCCTATTACGGCACCGAAGACCAGTATGGTTGCCAATGGTACTGCGATCTGCCATTTACGCATTTTTTACCCCCTTGAAAAATCAAATCTGTATAAGCGACAATTCTACGCTATAAATCTGTTTTTGAAAAATTTTTACACATACAATACTATCATTGGACACTGATAAATCATATGAGTTCAGGTATCAGTGTTTTCATACTGTGAATCGTATTATGTATAATCGTTTAAAACACTGAAAATTTAAATAAAGACTGAAAAAAAGCACTGAAAAATGAGATTTTCAGTGCTTTTTTTCAGTGATGAATTTCAGAACTTAAGGTTCGGAACCTTCAAGCCAGAGTTTCGCCATGATTTCGATATCCTCTCTGGTCAGAGCTCCGCCGGTAAAACCTGTTTTGTGCACGAAGGTTGCCGATTTGATGCCGATAATTCTGTTGAGTTCTTCAAGCTCTTTGCCTCTCCACGCGGTAGGCGCACCGCAGCGGTTTTTGAATCTTGATGACTGGGAGCCCGGAAGAGACTGGATTCTGTATCCCTTTTTCTTGTGGTCAGGGTAGATGGCAATCCTGCATTTTTCAAAGCAGTTCCAGTTGTTGAGCACTGCTTCAAACCATGGAAGCTTGTCATCAAGACGCAGAATTTCGGAACCGTCATAGCTCTTGAGCACCTTTTCCTCGTCTCTGGCGTTGGTCAGAGTGTTGATGAAAAGCTTCTTGTAGAGAACCTTGAGACTGTCCACGGTTTCAATGAAGTTCTGATACTGTGTTTCTTCGGTGCCGTTGAGATCATTCTGCATGGCAACAAGATAAGGAACTACCGGTATGTGCATGTAGAATCTGTTGAGGTTGGCGTAAACCTGATTTTCCTCGGACTGATTCAGACTGCAGAGGCTTCTGGTATAGCTGTCCAGCTGTCCGTTGTCGGTAAGGTCGGTATACTGCATGATGTTGCGGTCAATGGTCTTCCAGGCCTTGTTGATTACGGTATCCGAAATTTCATCAGGGTTGGGCAGACAGCGGCGGATAAGTTCCAGAAGTTCACGACCGAACCTGTCCCAGATAAGACCGGCCGTGGCATATCTGATGCCGTTGCTGCGGGAGAGATTGAACTCTGCCGGATGATGATCGAAATGTTTCTGTAAATCAAATTTTCCTGAAACGTCAATAACGTAGTCTGCTTTTTCAAGTTCTTCAGGATCCCTTGATCGGATGATCTTTGTCGTGGCATCCAGAAGCTTGAAAATCACGCATGCAGTGACTTCATCAGCATGAAAGGAGCCACTGTGAGTTGCAATTATCATTCTTTATTTCCTAAATATTATACACCTAGGTATAAATTTAAATGATTTTGCGTCTATGTCAAGGATAAAGCACATTTATGAAATAAAATACCATTGTATGTCAGATAGATTATATTTTTTGTTTATTTTGTGAATTGCTGTCCATGTGGAAAACTCCGGATGAAACGTCATGAAACTGACGGGTAATGAGGAAAAAACAGGCTGAGAGGCAATAACTTTAACCATTTCACTTAAGTGATATGCGGTAATTGATATTTACGAAAAAAGTTCGTAACATCGATTAAAGTATATACTGTTTCTGCAGAATGCGGGAATCACCTGCCGGTATAAGGTCTGCCTGTACCGGACTGATGTTTTTTTCCGTATCCTGACCTGAGGCCAGTGCAGATTCTGAAGAAGGCCTGTTGATTGAAACGGTAGAAGAATCAGATGAGTAATGACAAAAAACAGCAGCACTGGATTATCGGCAGTAAGAGGTTTATTGCAATGGTCGTGACTCTGGCAGCTTTTCTGGTGTTGATAGGACTATTTGTATCTGGTTCTGATGCGGTCAGAACTGAATTGGTTATGCTGGGAGCAGTTATATGTCTGTTCATAATTATTTTCATCGCGTTATCCCTTTCCAATGAAAGCAGATACAGAGGAAACAACAGCATCGCCGACGGTTTCAGAAAACAGATTGAGAATGGAGAGTATTTCAATAAGGAATCCTGACAGAATGAATATGATTCGTACTGTGCCGGTCATCCTCTCAAATCACTTTCTGCCTTATCATTTCAGTCTGATATCAGCTGCCGTTATCTGAGAAGACTGTTAAAGATTTTTTGGATCTGCGTTCTGATTTCGTTCATATCCTTAGCATGCTCTGTTTTTATAACAGCCCTGTGTCATGCCGGATTATTCGGATTTAAGTTCTTCGGGACGGTATTGGCTTTTGCCTGCATGTTTGCTGCCGGAATTATGGAATTTCTGTATCTGCTGTCGTTCAGGCCTTTTTCTTCGTGGCTCGGAACCCATCCGAAGTACAGGGAACAGAAGGATGAAATCAAAAATTCCTATCTTGAAGGAGATGCATTCACCTGTTCATGCAACTCAGTGGTTGTCGGCAAGAAATATGTCCACCATGCATTTGACGGTATTGATTTTTTCACGGAAGAGAAAGATAATCTGAAAGACGTGAAGGTTCAGGTCGAACGTTTAATGATTTACACACACTCACGGCATAGTGAAATATACGTTGGAGATGAATATCATTTCAGAATTGTTTTCTGTTGCGGTGAAGGTGATATTTTAAAGGAATACGGCATAACTCTTGATCAGTTTCAGGTAAAAATGATTATGGATAAGTTTTTCCCTGATGTTTCCTGGAAAGACAGAGTTGCTTTTACTGAGAGAAAAACTTATTACAGCAGCTTTGCTTCCATGCGGAATTGTATTTCAGAGCCTGTAATGGACGATAATGCTCAGTAACGATATGATGTTACGCAGGAGTTTCGCATGAAACATTACGATAAACGATTGTTCAGGAGCAGAGGGATAAGTACTTTAAACGCGGTTCTTCTCGCAGGATGTTTAGCCGGACTCTGCATAAGCGGCGTATTAAGCTGGCACGCACATGACGGGGTTAAAGATATCCTGCAGAGCATGTCATTTCTGTGTGTTATTATTCTGTTCGTAACACTGTTTTCAATCTGGTCGGATTACAGACTGCAGAAGAATAATAACAGGTCAAATTTTATAAGAGAGCTTGTTGAAAGCGGAGAGTATTTCAGCAGAAAGATATGGCAGCGGAAATACAGAGACTACTGCGCGAAGCACCCTGTTAAACAGCTTAACGCTTCTTCTCTCAGAACGGATCTCTGTTTTCGCTATCTTAAGAGAAAATTAAAAAATTTATACCTCTGGCTGATAATCCTTCCGATTGCCTTCGCTTTCCCGGTTAATGCAATTTTTATGTCTTGCACTGGCGGTGGAATATTTGGTCTTGGTTTTTGGGAAAACTATCTGCTGACGGCTTTTACAGTGATTATGGCAGTAATGTCCTTGCTGATTTTCCTCTCACTGCGTCCTTTCGGCAGATGGCTGGATGCGCATCCTCAGTATGCGGATAGAAAGGACGATATCATAAAATCATATCTGAACGGATACATGTTCGAGTGTTTCTGCTTCATTGTGGTCATCAGCCGGCATTATGTTCATGCGTTTGACGGAGTGAATTTTTATACCATTCCCAGAGATGGAGTGGTCAGGGTAAAAACCATTCTGAAACGTTATATGGTTTATTCACGCGGCAGGAACGGTGAAACCTATACCGGAGACGAATATCAGTTTGAAATCCGCTTCATAAGTGACAGGGCCGGGCAGATAAGCATTCCTCTGGATCAGTTTCAGATCAGAATGATAACTGATAAATTCTTTCCTGATATCCCGGATGTCGACAGGTGTACGATGGTAACAGAAAAGAGTTACTCCTATAGTCTGGTTTCTTTGAAATCATGTACCTCGAAGCTGGTAATATACGACTGATTTCAGGTTTTAAAATCACCGGATAAAACAGTGTTTTTTATTATTTATGTCACGTTTTTGATATAATCATCCCGGATTTTTGAGGTGCTTATGTCAGTTGGTGAAATTATTTTGGCCCCCATGGAGGGGGTATTGGATTATCCGCTCAGAGAGGCGCTGACGGATTACAACCGTTATGATTACTGCGTCAGTGAATTCATCAGGGTTACGGACGTGGTTTTTCCGGGAAAGGTGTTCAGACGTGAGGTTCCTGAACTCAGACACGAGGGCAGAACCGCAAACGGCACTCCGGTGTGGGTGCAGATCCTGGGAACCGATCCGGATATCCTTGCCAGAAACGCACTGGTGGCCGCAAGGTGCGGGGCACCGGGGGTTGATCTGAATTTCGGCTGTCCTTCCAAATTCGTGCATCGTTCGGGCGGCGGTGCCGCCATGCTGAAAAAGCCTGCGGTAATCGGAGAGGCCGTACGCAGAACCAGAGATCTGCTTCCTGCCGACATTCCCTTAAGCGTCAAGATTCGTCTCGGATGGGAGAATCCCGATGATATCTTCAGTATATATGAAGAGATCGTGAGAGGCGGAGCCGACAGGATTATCATTCACGCCCGTACCCGCATGGACGGATATAAAGCCGATGCGATTAAATGGGAATACATAACACCTCTTGCCGACAGAAACGAGATTCCGCTGGTGGCAAACGGCGAGGTAAGGGACGCGGCATCAGCGGCAAAATGCATTGAGGTTACCCACTGTAGCAATCTGATGGTGGGAAGATACGCGCTTGCGGTACCAAACCTTGAGGGAGTTATCAGGAACAATGATAAACCGTTCACGGTTGTTGAATCCGTTAAAGCGGTGATTCATTTTATCGATATCATGAAGAAGCTGCTTCCCGAACAGTATCAGATGGCAAGAACCAAGCAGTTTTTAAGCTATGTCCGTCTAAGCAATCCTGAGGTCAATCTGTTTTTCAGGGAGATCTGTCAGAAGGAGAACCAGGCAGACATCGACAGAATTCTCGATGACGTGGTTTCAGGCAGAAGAGAACTTGTTCTTCCGCAGAATGACGGAGCCTGTGCATCAGCCGATGGGCAGGCGGTGGCTCATGAAAGGTACTGCAAGAACTGACGGAATTTCTGACTGACGTCGGAACGGCAGAAGCTTTTTCATGATGCATGTGTTCGGTCAGATACGTTTTTTGGAACCGACAGAGAATGGTGTATGATTAAGTATATTCTGAAATACTGGTATTTTGCCGTACTGGCGTCACTTTTCATGGTCTTTGAAGTTCTGGTTGACCTGTATCAGCCGAGAATGATGGCCAGAATAGTCGATGAGGGTATTCTTGGTCTCGGCAGTGGCGGAGTTCCTCAGCAGGACATAATAATCAGCACCGGCATATGGATGCTGGTAATCGTACTGGCCGGATGCCTGTGCGGTATCCTCAGCGGTGTTTTCACAAATCTTTTCAGTCAGAACTACAGCAATGACGTCCGTAAGCTCTGCTTTAAAAAGATTCTCGGTTTTTCCTTTACTCAGAATGACAGATTCTCAGTGGGTTCTCTGATTACCAGAACCACCGGTGACATTACCCAGGTGCAGAACATGTGGGCGCAGATAATCAGAGGCAGTGTCCGCTGCGGCATGTTCTTTGTCGCCGGCAGTATAGCCCTCGTATCCCTGACCTCCGATTTCGGAATGGTTGTTCTGGTCGCTCTTCCCCTGATTCTTCTTGAGGTCATTCTGGTTTTCTGGAAGACAGGTCCTCTTTTTGACCGTCTGCAGCAGAGCATTGACGTAATGAACACCAGGGTTCAGGAAAGTGTTAAAGGTCTAAGAGTGGTCAAGGCCTACGTGCAGGAAGAAAAGGAAAGCAGGGAATTTGCCGAAGCCAACAGACGGCAGACCGATATCCAGTTCAGAGTGTTGCTGATAATCGCTTCAATGCATCCGGTAATGAACATAATTCTCAATCTGGCCGTGGCGGCGGTGATACATCTCGGCGCCGTCAGGGTTCAGGCAGGGGAGATGGCTCCCGGAAACATCATGGCCGCGGTTACCTACCTTTCTCAGATTCTTAACGGCATGATGATGCTGGTAATGATTTTTCAGTCCATAACCCGTGGTCTTGCTTCAGAAAAGCGTATCCGTGAGGTCATCCGTGAAACTCCCGCGGTAAAGGACGGCAATCTGGTGGCCGGGGATTCATCCGGCAGAATAGTTTTTCATAATGTGCGCTTCAGATATCCGGAACAGCAGGCCGACGTGCTGAGTGACATCAGTCTGACGGTAAATCCTGGAGAAACTCTGGCGGTTATCGGTGCCACCGGCAGCGGTAAGAGTTCTCTGATAAATCTCATCCCCAGATTTTATGACGCCACCGACGGTTATGTCGAGGTGGACGGCAAGGATGTCCGTGAGTATACCCTTGAATCACTGAGATCACGTGTTTCCGTGGTTCTGCAGAAAAGCGAGCTTTTCGGAGGTACCATTCGGGAAAACATCGCCAAGGGCAGTCCGGATGCAGGAAATGAGGATATTGCAAGAGCAGTCAGAACCGCACAGGCCGAAGATTTCATTCTCAGACAGCCGAAAGGGTATGATACGCCCGTGGTTCAGGGAGGCATGTCCCTTTCCGGAGGACAGAGACAGAGAATAGCCATTGCCAGAGCCCTGGTCAGAAAATCGGAAATTCTGATTCTGGATGATTCCACCAGCGCACTTGATTTCAAGACTGAATCAAAACTCATGGATGCTCTTAAAAAAGACTATGCCGGGGTAACTAAAATCATTGTGGCATTGCGCATTGCCTCCATCAGAAACGCGGATCGCATTGCGGTGCTCGAGAACGGACGCATAATCGCCTGTGATACCCATGAGAATCTGATGCGAAGCTGTCCTTCCTATATTGATATCTACACATCCCAGTTAAAGAACGAGGAGGAAATGTCATGAGTAACAGAAATACCGGTACTCCCGCATCTCCTTCATCCGTATTCAGAAGAGGACCGGGAGCGGGGTTTGTGGCTGTTCCCGAAAAAGCCCGCAACGAAGCCGAAACCCTGAAGAGATTTTCGGGATATCTTGTTTCGGAAAAGTGGAGCCTTGTCGCCATGCTGGTCTGCGTGCTGATATCGGCAGTGGCAGCCGTGGCCGCTCCGGCCTTTCAGAGTGAGGCCATAGACGCCATTGTAAGAGGTGAATACGACAGTCTCTACGTCTGTCTGCTGCTGATGCTGGTCATGTTCATTCTTCTGAGTGCCGCCTCATATCTGCAGGGCTGCGTCGGGGCCGGGCTCAGCAGAAAGATTATTACCAGACTGAGAACCGGACTTTTTGACAGAATTCTGCGTCTGCCCATAGGTTATGTTGACGGTCATTCCCGCGGGGATCTCATCAGCAGAATGACCAATGATGCCGATAACATCGCCAATACCATATCCATGTCCCTGGGGACTCTGTTCAACGGTGTGCTGACTCTGATTGCCACACTCTCCATGATGCTGTGGTTCAGTATTCCGCTTACCCTGTGCGCCTGCGTCACCATTGTTCTAACTCTGGCCGTTACCAGAATAATGACCGTATACATGCGCCGGTACTTTGTGAAAAGGCAGGAGCTTCTGGGAGAGCTTAACGGCAGGGTTGAGGAAACTGTCACCAACTACAGAACGGTTGCCGCCTACAATCTGCAGGCGGAAGCATTAAAGTCCTTTGAGGAAACCTCCAACAGTCTCAGAAAAACCGGAATCATTGCGGAAATCATCGGCAACATGATGGGACCGGTGATGAATACCCTTAACAATCTGACCTTTCTTATCGTGGCGGTGTGCGGCGGTTATCTGGCTCTTAAGGGCAGTATTTCCGTCGGCGTGATTTCAGCTTTCATCATCTATTCCAGACAGCTTTCAAGACCAATAAACGAACTGGCACAGATTTACAGTCAGATTCAGACAGCTCTTGCGGGGGCCGAAAGAATCTTCGGCGTCATGGATGAGAAATCAGAAGATGAGACCGGTGAAAATCTTCCTGCCGAAATCAGAGGGGAGATAGAATTCAGAGACGTAAACTTCTCCTACGTCGAAGGAGAACCGGTCATACGGGATTTCAGTCTGAAAATCGAGGCCGGAAAGAAGATTGCGCTGGTGGGTGCCACCGGAAGCGGTAAAACCACCATCATCAACCTTCTGCTGAGATTCTACGACGTAGACAGCGGGGTTATTACCGTCGACGGACATGACATACGCTGTCTGTCACTTAAATCCCTGAGAGACAGCATCGGAATCGTTCTGCAGGATACGGTTCTTTTCAGCGGAACGGTTAAAAGCAATCTGGCCTATGCACTTGACAGGGAGCCTGATGAGCGGGAAATCGGGATGGCTGCGGAACTCAGTAATACGGACACCATTATCGAACAGCTTCCGGAGGGACTCGATACCAGACTTGATGAGGCGGGGGCCAGACTTTCCGCAGGTCAGCGCCAGCTTTTTGCCATCTGCCGTGCATTTCTCTCTTATCCGGGAATACTGATTCTTGACGAGGCTACCTCCAGTGTGGATACCAGAACCGAACAGCATATTCAGGAAGCCATGGTCAGTCTGCTGAAAAACAGAACCGGACTGATAATCGCCCATCGTTTATCCACAATCCGTGATGCTGACGAAATCATTGTCATGGAGCAGGGTAGAATAGTGGAAAGGGGAAATCACCGGGATCTTCTCGCAGCCCGGGGAAAGTATTATGAACTTTATCAGACCCAGTATTCAGGTCTGGGAACTTAATGGCGACAGGCATTTGTCTGATTCAGGCAATAATAGGTTATAATTAGGACAGATTTTCATTATTTTCAGGATTTACGGAAAGAACAGTTATGACAGATATAAAGAATGTTGATGAAGTGCCGGCTGAAAAGCCTCGCGGCATGCTGATGCTGAGAACTCTGACCATGCCGGCGGATGCCAATCCGAACGGTGATGTCTTCGGAGGCTGGCTGATGTCTCAGCTGGACGCTGCCGGAGCCATGATGGCCTACGAACTCTGTCGCGGTAAGGTGGTGACAGTGGCCGTGGACGAAATCGTGTTCAGAAATCCGGTGCATGTGGGAGACGTGGTCTGCGTGTACTGCCGGGTAATTCACGTGGGCAATACCTCCCTCAAGATTCAGCTTCAGATGTGGACCAAGCACAATGACGAGGCCAGAACCAGCAGAGTCAAGGTAACAGAATGCGGTATCACCTATGTGGCTGTTGACGATAACGGCGTAAAGAGGCATCTGCCGCGTGAACTGGTTGAACATAAGGATGAACTTATCCTTAACGGCTATGAAAGCATGTATTCAGGCAACTCTCAGTACGAGTGTTACTAATCTCTCCTGACGGGGCGCTGAAGCGCCCCGTTTTCATTTTCGGTTCACAGCCGATTAGCAGTGACTGTGCATCCTGTAAGTGACGTATTATGCAGGGAGATTCATAAATTAATCGGCAGTTTTTCGTGTATGTAAAGTTTATAGCTGTATATAAGATATTGCTTACTTTATTTAAGTTAAATATATTTATTAAAAATATATAAATGTCATATTTTATCGAAAGAAAAAATGTGATCAAAATTAAATATTTTGCTTGAAGTCAAAAATTTTTAGTGATAAATTTAGCGCCAGATAAAGGGTTCCGATAAGCCTTGCAATCCCTTTAATCAAGGCTTTGAAGAGAAATTACGGTATTCCGCAGTAATATACTTTTATATCAGGCATATAAAATGTTTAAAAATTTATTTATATCTTTGAAACTTTTAATTGTTTCAGCAATGGTTTCAGCCTGTACCACCACTGTTTCCGCTCCGGAAAAAGTGACTGTGGATAATTTGTACTCACCCAATGAGATTGCCAAAGCCTCAATGCTTTCTACTTCTTCCCTGAGTGCCGGTGTGGACGACAACTTCAACGGGGTATCCGACAGGGTGGACAGCTGGATTTCACAGCTTAACGAAGATTATGCCGTAAAGACAGCCCTGTCCAAGTTTGCAAGAAGTGTTCAGTCCGCAGTTCTCTTCCAGCCGAGTGTTGACAGCGGCACCGTGATTGTCTACAACCTTATTGACGCAGGTACCGATGTTATTGTTTTGAAAGGTGAGAATGAAGGTCGCAGACTTCTCGATTCCGTTGCCGCTCAGGTATGCGACACCAGGGGAAAGGCTGTTAAGTACGCCAGTTTCCTCAACAGTTTTGCCGAGGATCAGCCTGATACCACCGAAACCGCACGTGAAACTGACGACGTATCCGTTCCGTCAATGATTTAGTTTCTCTGCGTATTCATTATTAAATAGCACGGGCTCCGGCAGTAATTGTCGGAGCCTGATGTTTTTCTGCCTGAAAATCGAAAAAATTCCCACTTTAAAAAATGTATTTTTGCCATGGTCTGAATTATCATGGAAAAACCGGATGCCTGAACATCCCGAAATCCCCGGGATTAGTGAACGGAGTTTTTTCAGGTGATCCGTCCCGGTACAATAACAACAATATTAAATGCAGGAGATTAACATGGCTAAAGTAGGTATATTTTACGGTTCGGATACAGGCCACACCGAGGATGCGGCCATTCTTATTCAGCAGCTTTTCGGAGAGGATACGGCGGATCTGTTTGATGTTGCCAAGGTTAAGGACGTATCTGTTGTGAACAATTATGATCTGGTTATTCTCGGAACCTCAACCTGGTATCTCGGAGAGCTTCAGGCCGACATGGATAATTTCCGGAGCAGTCTGGCTGATATTGACGTTTCAGGCAGAACCTTTGCTCTTTTCGGTCTCGGAAATCAGGTTGATTACAGCGATTACTTCGTGGACGGAATAGGTATTCTCTATACCTTCCTGAAGGAGAAGGGGGCAAAGCTTATCGGCAGATGGCCTGTCGAAGGTTATGATTTTGCCAGTCAGCTTCCTCTTACCGATGATGACACCTCCTTCGTGGGCCTTGCTCTTGACGAGGATAATCAGCCTGAACTCACTCCGGACAGAGCAGCCGAATGGGTGGAACAGATTAGACAGGAAGCAGGCATTCAGTAATACAGGGTTTATTCAGTTTAAAAAATAAACAATCTATATTGTCACTTCTGTAAAACCTTCGTATGCATTACGAAGGTTTTATTTTCTGGGAAAAAGAATATATTTTCATTTGCTTAAAAAAGCAACAAACAACTGTTTAATGCTGATTTTGATCAAAAAAATACTGGTTTTTACAGTAAAAATCTTGAAATAATGAAAAATTATGGAGAAATTGCGTGAATAAAACATAAAACAGTTTAAAGATTGTTTTTATTGCTGTATAATCATGTCAATTCATCCTTCTTAGATGTCGCAGCCTCTGTATCTTTACAGAGGCTGCGCTCTTTCCGGCATGGTTTTTTCTGAAATAATCCCGATATTTTTTCTTTTAACGATATTAAAGAGTATTAAGAATCGTACAGGATAAATTTTAAGCATTTTTTCATCGGAATTTCCGCCGGCCACGTGGTGAAATTCATGAGTTTCTTTTTTTCTTTCCGGGGGCAGGCAGTTCGTCATACATTGCTCTGACAAGTTCCGCCAGAAAATGTCTGTCGTCAGTGTTTTCCACCAGAAGCATTTCCTTTGCTCCGTCATACGGAAGTTCCTTTGGAGCATCAGGCATCATGGACACTGCCGACGCCGTCGGTTTTACCAGAAGGCGGTTGTCATATATTCCTCCGAAAATTTTCTCTCTGTAATAGAGGAGGAATTCTCCCATCATGGCTCCTGATGATATTCCGTCAAGGTCTGACAGCTGTTCAAGGACAAAGTCCAGATATTCCTTATCTGATGACATTCCGTTATCTTTTCTCCTGTTCTGTTTATATGTTTGTTCCCGGTACTGAAACAATGTAGCTGATTTATAAAGTTTTGTACAGAATGATGAACCCGGAAGTTATCAGGCGGATGAAGCTTTCGGGGGCGGCCTTAGTATTCTTATCCGCTGAACACTGATGATTGCGTTGGACGGTTCAATAAAGGCAATATTTTGAGCAATTCAAACAAAAACCACGGAAAATATACTACAATGGTAGGTGGACCGTTCCGGTGCAGATGGAGTCTATAAGCGGCAGCCGGCTCATAAGGTTTCCGACTGCGGCAAACTCCGGAGAATATTTTCATGGGCCCGGACCGGGAATATTCCGTGTATGCGAATGTAATTCGGGCGTAAAACGAAAAAAGGCAGGAATTTTGCAGAGAAAAGCCTTAAACAATGCGTGATGAATACCTGCTGAAGATGTCCGTAGGGAAAACTTCTTTAATTTTATGCACCATACGGATGAGGTACGGAATGAATAATCAGAAGGTGATGAATTAAGAAATTCATCCCCGACAGGGACTTATGTGGCTAGAGTCTTCAGTGGAAGATAAGGAATATAGAATGCTCAGACGAACCAAAATAGTATGCACAATGGGACCGGCACTGGACAAGGAAGGCGTGCTGGAAGATCTTATCAAGGCCGGTGCAAACGTGGTGAGAATCAACTTCTCTCACGGAACCGCTGAAGAACATATGGCAAGAGCTCAGAAAGTTCGTGAAATCTCCAAGAATCTGGGTGTTTACACTGCCATAGTGGGTGACCTGCAGGGACCGAAGATCAGAATTTCCACTTTCAAGGACGGTCGTATTTTTCTCAATACCGGCGACCTGTTCACCCTTGATGCCGGCATGGCAAAAGGCGAAGGTACCAAGGATGCCGTAGGTATCGACTACAAGGAACTTCCAAAGGATGTGAAGACCGGTGACGTGCTGATGCTTGACGACGGTCGCGTACAGCTTTCAGTAGTTTCCGTAAAGGGTACCAAAATCCTGACATCAGTTATTGTTGCCGGCCCGCTTTCAAACAACAAGGGCATCAACAAGCAGGGCGGCGGTCTTTCCGCTCCGGCTCTTACTGAAAAGGACAAGGCTGATATCATCACCGCCGCCAAAATCGGTGTGGATTTCGTGGCAGTATCATTCCCGAGAACCAGCCAGGACATCAATCTTGCACGTTCTCTCCTGAGAGCCGCCGGTTCAAACGCCAAGATTATCGCCAAGGTGGAAAGAGCTGAAGTAGTGGCTTCAGACGAAGCCATGGAAGACGTAATCAAAGCCTCCGATGCGGTAATGGTTGCCCGCGGTGACCTCGGTGTGGAAATAGGTGACAGTGAACTTATGGGCGTTCAGAAGAGACTTATCAAGAAGTCCCGTCAGCTGAACCGTCCGGTTATCACCGCAACCCAGATGATGGAATCAATGATCAAGTCTCCTATGCCGACCCGTGCCGAAGTTATGGACGTGGCCAATGCCGTTCTCGACAGTACCGACGCCGTAATGCTCAGCGCCGAAACCGCAGCCGGCGATTATCCTGTTGAAACCGTGGCAGCCATGTCTCAGGTGTGTCTCGGTGCCGAAAAGAATCCGGTAATGGTGGTATCTTCCTACAGAACCGACAAGACCTTCTCCAACAGTGAGGAAACCATCGCCATGGCTTCCATGTTCGCAGCCAACCATCTTCCAGGAATCAAGGGTATCATTTCCCTTACCCAGTCAGGACAGACTCCGCTTCTCATGAGCCGTCTGCATTCAAATCTGCCGATTTTCGCCCTGGCTCATTCCGAAAAGACTCTTAACTGGTGTAATCTGTACCGCGGTGTTTATCCGGTTAAGTTTGAAACCAGCAACTATGACAACATGATAAGCGCTGCCAGAGCCGCCGTTAAGGTAGTGAAGGAAAAGGGGTATCTTTCTCACGGTGACTGGGTAATCGTAACCCACGGTGATACCGAAGAGGCAGGTATGACCAACGAACTCAAGATTATCGAAGTGGATTAATTCCACTCCGACAGTCTGAGGTCTGACTGTGCGGAAACACCGGTAGAAAACCGGTGTTTCCGTTTTCACTCATTATGATATAATTATATCGTTGCCGGCAGTGATCCGCCGGATTACTGCATTAATAAAAAATCATCATTTTTCTGGTGATTTTTTATTTTTTAGCGGAAGGCTTATGAGAGGTCTGTTTTCCGGCATGGCCGGCGGCAGACGGATTTTTTAGGTGGCTGTTAATCTGACTAAAAGTCGGTTTCAGCCGGATATTCAGAGAATTAAACATGAAAGATCAGACTATACAGGTTCACGGCGGTTATACCACCGAACCTACTTCACACGCTGTTGTTCCTCCTATTTATCAGACCGTTGCATATGAATTCGACAATGCCCAATATGCCGCCGATCTGTTTAATCTGGTTAAACCCGGTAATATCTACACCAGACTGATGAATCCTACTGCCGACGTGCTGGAAAAGCGTATGGCTCTTCTTGAAGGCGGTAAGGCTGCGGTAGCAGTTGCCTCAGGTCAGTCAGCCATTGAATATGCTCTGCTGAACCTTGCCAAAAACGGTAACAACATCGTCTCCGTTCCTCAGCTTTACGGCGGTACTCTGACTCTTCTTACCAGCGTATTCGCTGATTTAGGTATTGAAGGCCGTCTGGCAAAGAGTGACAGTCCGGCAGACATTGAAGCTCTCATAGATGAAAACACCAGAGCCGTTTACTGTGAAACCATCGGTAATCCGGCTGCCAACATTGTTGATATTTCAGCTCTTGCCGAAGTGGCTCACAGACACGGCGTGCCTCTGGTTGTTGACAACACCGTGGCCAGTCCGGCACTCTGCAAGCCAATCAGTTTCGGTGCCGATATAGTTGTTCACAGTCTGACCAAGTTCTGCGGCGGTCACGGTAACACCATGGGCGGTATCATTGTTGACAGCGGCAGATTCGACTGGAAGAAGTACGGCAGCAAGTTCTCACAGTTCACCGCTCCTGAAAAGTCATATCACGGCGTGGTTTACTGCGACTCCTTCGGTGACGTTGCCTATGCAGCCCGTATCCGTACCGTATTCCTCCGCAACACCGGTGCAATTCTTCCTCCTCAGTCATGCTTCATGATTCTGGTAGGTCTTGAAACCCTGTCATTAAGAATGAAACAGCACGTATCAAATACCATTGCCATCGCCGAATTCCTTAAGAAGCATCCTAAGGTGGCATGGGTTAACAGTGCTCACTTCCCTGACAGCAAATACCATGAACTGGCAGTGAAATACACCAAGGGGGCCCAGAGCGGTCTTTTAACCTTCGGTCTCAAGGGCGGTAAGGAAGACGGTGCGAAGTTCTATGATTCGCTCAGACTTTTCAAGCGTGTGGTAAACATCGGTGATTCAAGATCCTGCGTAACTCATCCTGCAAGCACCACTCACAGACAGCTTAACTCTGAACAGCTTAAGAATGCCGGTATCGGTGAAGAGCTGATTCGTCTTACCATCGGTATCGAAGATCCGGAAGATCTGATTGCTGATATTGATCAGGCTCTGGCTCAGATCTAAGGCCGGATCCTCCTGATGTTTCCGGATGTCGTGTGTCCGGAGAATACATATTAATCCCCGCTGCGGCGGGGATTTTTTTGTGCTTTTTAAACATGGAGCATCAGACTTTTTCATGCTTCAGGCAAACCGGACAAAACAGAGTGTTAAATTTATACATGATGTTCGCCGGGGCTTTTATCCAATTATTGAGAAATTTATTATTTCTTAATAACCATGATTTTTATATATCGTACGCGGAGATGTTTTTATAATATAATATTGAATGTATATATAAGATTTAAAAAAGTTATATTTTGCAATGATAAGAGTACTATTAATAAAATTAAGTATGTTTTCTTCTGATATTTGTCTGAAAGTGTGATGCGTAAAAGCATGATGTGTATGTAAATAAATGAAAGTATTAAAAATATCTTGGATGTTTTTAGATGTGGTTAACGATTTTTATAAAAAAATTATTTTTTATGAAAAATGTTGATTGTCATATCTTGATTAGAAACGACTTCTGCTCTCATAATATTTATTAAAGGCACTGGATGATAAGAAGATTATCATTCTCTGGGAGGTAGGTTGTTTTGGTGTGCAGGTAATAAGATGAGTGGTGGATTCGGCAGAATGGTGCTGGTGGCGGCAGCACTGGTGATGCTCGGCGGGTGTCACAGAGACAATGATCAGAAGATGAATTTAAACGGTATAACTGTTGATGATGATATTATGAGTGATAGAGATAATTTTGTCGGATTACCGAATCCGTTTGTTCAGGTGGATTCCCTGAAAGATGTAGAGAAAGCCTTTGGAAAGAAGATTCCGGTACTGAAATTCATACCATCGATGTACAATCCCAGCCCTGATATCTTTATGATGAACGAGACTGAAATGGTTCAGTTCATCTACAGCTCCCTGGACAGCGGTGAACGCATTGTCTACCGCGTTTCGGAAAAATTCTCCCCCGAGCTTCTTAACGGTGACTACAACAAATATGCTGTCAACCGCACTCTGATGATAAACGGCAGAAGCATTCTCGTAAAGGGAAACGGTGATGGCTATAAGACAGCCGAATGGGCTCAGGGAACCCTGAATCTGTGTATTCTTTCAGATACTCCTCTTACCGAGGAAGAACTGAAGAACATGATTCGCTGAAGAAAAGAACTGATGAGATGAGGAAAACTTTTCCTTCTTAGTATGGGCAGTTACTTCCCTGGTAGCTGCCCTTTTTTTGATTCTGGTTTTCAGGCGTAATGCATGTATTCTCAAAACCTCAAAAAAAGTATACCGGCATTACGCCGGTATACTCTGACAGTCTCACGCTGCCGGAAACGGCTGTCTACTTTTCCAGTGCCCGGCTGATTCTCTTTATAAAGGCATCAGCAGGCAGATAGCCGTTTACGGAAGAAATCAGACGGTGATCCCTGAATATCAGAATGGTAGGGGCCCCGGTGATCTCCTTCTTGTATCTGCTGACGATTTCTCCCGTTTCAGCATCGGGATCCGTGATGTCCACATATACGTTTTTAAATGGAGACATGTAGGCGACAACGTTTTTGTCGGCAAAGGTTGTCTCTTCATATTTTCTGCATGAGGCACACCAGTCTGCCCTGATATCCACGATTACGATTTTGTTGTCCTTTATCAGGTCTTCAAGCTGTGTCAGGTTTTCAACAGGTTCAAAGATGTCGCTGTTCTTCGCGTCGGTGGTGATGAACAGCGAGGCAACGGCAATTACCGCGGTGATAATCATGGTGGTCATGGCGAACAGGGTTCTTCTGTTTTTAAGCACCAGCAGGGTTATGTAACAGAGAATGGAACCGCTCATGAGAATGCTGATGGCCGTGATGATGCTCGGAGTAAGATAAGCCCTCAGAAGATACAGAGGAATGGTGAGCATGATGAATCCGCAGATTACCTTGATGTTCTTCATCCACATGCCTGATTTAGGCAGAAATTTCTGTCCCAGAACGGCGATGATGGCCAGAGGCACTCCCATGCCAAGTCCCATAATGAACAGGTAGGCGCCGCCTCTGAGGATGTTGCCGTCCTTCATGATGAACATCAGGGCTCCGGCCAGCGGGGCGGTGGTGCATGGAGATGCGATGATGGCGCTGATTACGCCCATGAGGAATACACCGGTGACGGTGCCTCCCTGCTGTCTGTCATTAATCTGCTGCAGTTTATTAATCCATGCGGTCGGCAGAGTCATTTCAAAAAGACCGAACATGGATACCGCGAGAATCAGGAAGATTACCGACATGGCAATCAGTACGGCCGGCTGCTGCATGAACATCTGGAACTGGGCTCCGGCATAGGCGATACCGAATCCCGCGAGCATGTAGGCTATGGCCATGCCGAAAATGTATACCATGGTATAGACGGCGGTGGTCTTCATGCTCTTCTGCTTCCTTCCGAGAATGATGGAGCTCCAGATGGGATACATCGGGAACATGCATGGAGTAAGACTCAGGAGAACTCCGAAACAGAAGAAGGCGAACAGCCCGAAAAGAATGTTTCCTCCGACAAGTCTATAGATGGAACTGCTGTCATTGTTTACATCCACCAGACTGGTGAAGTCGGCTCCCGGAATTCTGTCAACGTCGCCGTCGGTTTCAGCGGAATCCTTAACGTCTTTGCCGGTGCCGGAAGTTCCGGCAGGGGAGTCTGCGTCGGAATCCACGTTTTCAGTAAGGCGGTCGATGGCGATTTTCTTGACCACCGGAGGATAGCACATGCCTTCGGTACAGCCCTGATACTGGACGTTGATTTTAGGGAACGGAGCCGTGCTCTGAACCTTCAGGTTTACGGTTGCTTCCTTGTAGAAGACATGACTGGGCCCCATGTATTCGTCTTCATGGTAGATGCCTTCAGGGAAGGAGATGTCCGTGATTTCACAGTTTACGGGGGTGATTTTGAATTTTTCAAGATAGAGATAGTAGTCTTCGGCGATTCTGAAGGTTATTGATATGTCGCGTTCGTTCTGTTCCAGACTCGGAATGAAGGCATCCTCGACGTCAAGATAATGAGGTTCCTCCACGGTCGCAGAAATCTCGGCTTCAGGTGCCAGAGCTGACATTGACGCCTGAATTTCATCGGCGAAGGCTGCAGTGCCGGTGAAAATCATCCAGGACAGACATGAAAAAAGCAGAATTGATAATTTGCGCATAGTTATAATAATTTTCTGAAAGGGACAGCATAATTTGTTCAATAATCGTTTGCATGATTTTAGCACATTCACGTGAATTTAATCATATGTGAGTGTCTTATTGATTGCGGAGGAATGTACGGAGGTAACATTTTGAGAAAATAGAAATTCTTTTCGGCAGAAAAAACGGCTGTCGTGTCAGGATGTCATGCGGCCATGCTAATGTGCCGTTTTCTGTTTCCTGTTTCGGGTGAAAAATGCGGAAATTAAAAAAACAAA
The DNA here is from genome assembly GCF_000701925.1 of Ruminobacter sp. RM87. Classification (NCBI taxonomy): domain Bacteria; kingdom Pseudomonadati; phylum Pseudomonadota; class Gammaproteobacteria; order Aeromonadales; family Succinivibrionaceae; genus Ruminobacter; species Ruminobacter sp. RM87. The sequence goes on from NZ_JNKD01000008.1 coordinate 22,988, forward strand.
GCCCCGGATCTAGTATGAACCCTGTTATTGATCACCTGATTGATAACGGGGTTCATGCTAGATCCGGGGCTTTGAGCTGAAGCCGGAATATCTGTCCGGCAGATGATTCATTACTTCTTCTGTTCCTTGAGAAGGTCACGGATTTCAGTAAGAAGCTTGATGTCGGCAGCCGGTTCTGCAGCAGCTTCTTCTGCGGCTTCTTCCTTGGCTTCCTTAACAACTGAACGCTTGAGGTTGTTGATGAGCTTCATTGATACGAAGATTGCGAAGGCAATGATGATGAAGTCAACGATGGTCTGAATGAAAGCACCGTACTTGAGTACAACCGCTTCGGCAGTGTCAGTCTTTTCCTGAAGGGTGATGGCAAGATCCTTGAAATCGACATTGCCGCAGATAACGCCCACGAGAGGCATAATAACGTCGGCAACCAGTGATGATACGATCTTGCCGAATGCAGTACCGATTACCACACCGATAGCCATATCGAGAACGTTACCCTTCATTGCGAAGTCTTTGAATTCTTTTAATAAGGAAATACCTTTTTCAGCAACAGCCATGTTTTTTCTCCTGATGCATGAATTTTCAAAAGAACGTTTTGAATCTGGAAAGCACGGTTTCCCGTGTTCTGCACGGCTTTTGAAAATTCAGATTGAATAAAACCTAAATATCCGTAAATTATGCAGAATACACTGTAAATTAACGTTTTTAATTTTAGCTTAAATAATTCACACATGCAAAACGTGTATGCAACTTTCACGGATGTGAAAACAGTGATGATAAGCAATATTTACAGCTGTATTATTTGTTTTTGAGAGTCTTCTGTCTATTTTTTTAGCAGAAGAACCTGAAAATCAGTGAGGTGTGATACATATGGGGAGCATTTTGCGTTTTTTGGGATGAAAACGGGCAGCGGCGGAGCAGGTGTTTTAATGAACTCAAGAGAAGCCTGTTCCGGTGACGGGTGTGTCAGCAGGATTCATCACGGTGCGGAGCTGTATCTGAACCATTCACTGTCTGTAATTGCCACGGATTGAGCTTTGTGATATATTTAGCGGTGGTAAAAAGTTGCATTCTGACACGGATTATTTTTTTTCAGTAGACTTCATTCGGGTTCAGACGGCTCTTTTCGTGTTTTAATCAATTTCACAAATATTTAATGTAAGGTCAAAATCATGAGACAAAAGCTCGTAATGGGTAACTGGAAATTAAACGGTACCAAAGAATCAGTTAATACTCTTGTTAACGCTCTTCTTGCTCCAGTAAATGCTGCTACCAACGTTGAAGTTGCAGTATGCGCTCCTGCAATCTTTATCGGTACTGTAGAGGCTTTAGCCAAGGGTTCTGCTCTTCAGTACGGTTCAGAAGACTGTGACGTTCACACCAGCGGTGCCTTCACCGGTGAAAACTCACCTGTTATGATCAAGGAATTCGGTTGTAAGTACGCTATCGTTGGTCACAGCGAACGTCGTGAATACCACAACGAAACCAACGAAGTTGTTGCTGCCAAGTACGAAGCTGCTCAGGCTGCAGGCCTCATCCCTGTACTCTGCATCGGTGAATCTTTAGCTCAGTTCGAAGCAGGTGAAACCGCTGATGTAGTTAAGACTCAGCTCAAGGCTGTTATCGACAAGTGCGGTATCAAGTCTTTCGAAAAGGCTGTAATCGCTTACGAACCAATCTGGGCTATCGGTACCGGTAAGACCGCTACCCCTGAAATCGCTCAGAACGTACACGCACAGATCAGAGCATTCCTTGCTTCATTCGATGCTGACGTTGCTGCAAAGGTTCAGGTTCTCTACGGCGGTTCATGCAATGCCAAGACTGCTCCTGAACTCTTCAAGCAGCCAGACATCGACGGCGGTTTAGTTGGCGGTGCTTCATTAAAGCCTGCTGATTTCGCTGCTATCATCGAAGCTGCCAAGTAATACAGTCTGATTCCGGTAAATCCGGTTTATGACGGAAGGACCTCCCGAGTAAAATCAGGAGGTCTTTTTTTATGAAACATATGCTGCCTGAAGTCGCCGTAAACATTGATTTTTCTTAAAATCAGCGGTTTTCCTGAAAAGCCTGCATTATCAGTCAGAACGCTAAATATATGACATGAACGTTAACTTATGGTTAAAAAGGCGGATTTCTATTGTAAAAATAACCGGAGCGTGATAGAAAAGATTCCAGTTTATTGAGTTGTAAAAGGAAACTGCCGGACGGATTAACCGCCGCTTATTTTAAGGAAGGTTCCGTAAACGCCTTCTTTAATGTCGTTTTGTGTGAGTGCGGTCTGGCCGGACACGGTTATGATTTTCGTCGTCCGGGCAGTGTATACGTTATACGGATTTATTTGTTTGTGTTAAATATATGATTAAGCGCATAGGTGTTTTAACCAGTGGCGGCGATGCCCCTGGTATGAATGCGGCCGTAAGATCTGTAGTAAGAGCCGCCATAAATGAAGGTATTAGTGTTTCCGGTATCCGCGACGGATTTCTCGGAATGCATCAGGACAGAATTATTGATCTCGACAGAGCAGGCGTGAATGACATTATCACCAAAGGCGGTACTTTTCTGGGAACGGCCAGATTTACCGCGTTCAAGGAAGAGTCGGTACGTCGCGAGGCCATTGAAAATCTGAAGAAGAGAAACATTGACGCCCTGGTTCTGATTGGCGGAGACGGTACCTATACTGGTGCTCTGCGTCTTCACGAAATGGGAGTACGCTGTATCGGCATCCCTGCAACCATTGACAATGATGTTCACGGAACCGGATTCTCCATCGGTTTTGACACCGCGGTGAACAACATCATGCAGAACATGGACCGTTTAAGAGACACTTCAAGTTCTCATCACCGTGTAACCATCATGGAGGTTATGGGGCGTCACTGCGGTGACCTGGCCGTGGTCGGCGGAATTGCCGGCGGGGCGGATTACATAATTGCTCCGGAAGAGCCTTTTGTAAAAGAAGATCTGTTCAGCAAGATTGCCCAGGCCTTTGCCTCCGGCAAGAGACATGCACTTATCTGTCTGTGTGAGAATATCGTGAATGCCGATGCCCTGGCTTCAGAGCTTGAAGCCACTACCGGCATTGAATGCCGCGCCACCGTTCTCGGACACATTCAGAGAGGCGGATCTCCAACGGCATATGACAGGGTTCTGGCCAGCCGTCTGGGAGATTATGCGGTAAGACTTCTTATAGACGGAGTATACGGCAAGTGCGTGGGTATAGACGGTACCACTCTGATAGCAACCGATTTTGAGGAAGCCATCAATAATCCGAAGCATTCTCACGTAAACGAATACATAAGTCTTTCCAACAAGATTTCACTGTAGAGACTGAAAAGACTGAGTTTACGCGTGACATCCCGGAAAGACTCCTGGCAGTATTTTCGGGATGTTTTTTTTCATCCGCTCTGAAAAACTCAGTGAACCTGAGTTCCGCTCTCCGCTTCCGGCATTGACGGCCGCGTAACGTATGTCTGAGTTACGTAAAATAAACTTCAGAAATGATTCCCGCTATCCGAGGTGATAATGAATTATGTATATATCCTGCGCTGTTCCGATGATACGCTTTACTGCGGATGGACAAATGATCTTGAGGCGAGAGTGACGGCCCATAACAGCGGCCGCGGCGCAAAATACACGCGTTCCCGTCTGCCGGCGGAACTCGTATATTCTGAAGAGTATGAGAGCAGAAGCGAGGCTATGAGCCGTGAGTGGCACATAAAGCGGCTCAGCCGCAGTGAAAAGCTGGAACTTATCGCTTCAGGAAAACGGTAGCGGCTGATCCGGAATGAACTGCGCGGCAGTTGCGGAACAGTGTTTCAAAATGCTTTTTCAGGCTTCTTCCCGGTTATTACCGTAATGACTGATTTTTTGGTTAAAAAATATACTGTAAATGGCTGTAGTACTTGACTTTTTACCTTGAATTTGGGATCATGAGAAAAATTTTACTGCATGGTGCACATACATAGGATATTTATGTCGATTACAACAGAAACTATCGTGATTACAACAATTACAACAGCATTTTCTGGAAAGGGCTGTTAATTTTAGTTTCTGTTACGTGATTGACATTCAGAAAGCCCAGGATTCTGTGAATCACGGGCTTTTTTTGTTGCAATGGAGATTTTAATGCGAGTTTTAAAGTTTGGTGGTACCTCTTTAGCTAACTCTGAACGTTTTTTAAATGTGTCAGACATTGTTGTGAAAACCCATAGAAAGTCGCAGGTGGCTTTGGTTCTGTCAGCTCCTGCAAAGGTGACAAACTTCCTGGTGGAACTTGTTGCCGAAGCTGTCAAGGGTAATGATGTTCAGAATATTCTGGACAGTATTGAAGCTATTTACGTTGAACTTATTCAGGGTATCAAGATGAAGTACCCTAATGTTGACGATGTGGCTCTCCATCAGATTTTAAATGACGAATTCACTCTCATCAAAAAGAGAGTTCAGGGTATCATGCTTCTCGGTCAGTGCCCTGACAATGTTCAGGCTACCATTTTAAGCCGCGGTGAAAAGCTTTCAGCCGTATTCATGGAAAACCTGCTGAAGGCAAGAGGCGAAAATGTTACCCGTTTATGCCCGGTTGAAGTTCTCAAGACCACCGAAGGTGACTATCTTGAATCAACCGTTAACATCGATTTATCAAGAAGCCTTTTCGCAAAGCGTCCCAGAAACGACGGCACCATCTATGTAATGATGGGCTTTACCGGCGGTAATGAAAAGGGTGAGCTGGTTCTTCTCGGCCGTAACGGTTCCGACTACTCAGCCGCATGTCTCGCCGCCTGCGTGAACGCCGAGTGCTGCGAAATCTGGACTGACGTTGACGGCGTATACAGCTGTGATCCAAGAATCGTTCACGATGCTCTGCTGCTCAAGCGTTTAAGCTACAAGGAAGCCATGGAGCTTTCATATTTCGGTGCCAAGGTTCTGCACCCTCGTACCATTGCTCCTATTGCTCAGTTCCGTATTCCATGCGTAATCAAGAACAGCATGAATCCTGATTACGAAGGCACCACCATTGCGGAAGAAGGCGACCTCAATATTCCTATCAAGGGTATCTCCGATCTTACCAATATGTCTCTGGTAAACATCTGCGGTCCCGGAATGAAGGGTATGGTCGGTATGGCCGGCCGTATCTTCAACTGTGTATCACGCGCCAAGATCTCTATTGCCCTGATTACCCAGTCTTCATCAGAATACAGCATCAGCTTCTGTATCCATACCAGTGATGCCGAAAAGGCAATGCAGGTGCTCAACGATGAATTCAAGCTCGAACTCAAGGAAGGTCTGCTTGACGGTATCGACATTACCCATGACAAGGCCATTATTTCCGTAGTAGGTGACGGCATGCTCACCGCAAGAGGTATCGCTTCTAAGTTCTTTACCTCACTGTCACTTGCAAACATCAATGTTAACGCCATTGCCCAGGGTTCATCAGAAAGATCAATTTCTGCCGTTGTTTCCAAGAACAAGGTAAGTGAAGCCATCAGAATCTGCCACCAGAACTTCTTCAGTTCACTGCAGTTCATCGACGTGCTTCTTATCGGTATCGGCGGTGTAGGCGGTGCTCTTGTCGGCCAGATCAGAAGACAGCAGCAGATTCTTCAGCAGAAGCACGGCGTGAAGATGCGTATTGTAGGTATGTGCAATTCAAAGCACATGCTGCTCAACGAGGAAGGCATCGATCTGAATTCAGATTACAAGACCGCCCTCAACGCTTCTCCTATCGGATTCTCTCTGGCTGAAGCCAAGAAGTTCATCACCGATACTCACCTGATCAATCCGGTGATTGTAGACTGTACTTCAGATCCTAACGTGGCTTCACAGTACAAGGAATTCCTGCTGGCAGGTTTCCATGTTGTAACTCCTAACAAGAAGGCCAACACCGGAACCATGGAATACTATCGTGACCTGCGCAAGGCGGCACAGTTACGCCGTCGCAAGTTCCTTTACGAAACCAACGTCGGTGCAGGTCTTCCTGTAATCGAAAACCTGCAGAATCTTATTGCCGCAGGTGATAACCTTCAGGAATTCAACGGTATCCTTTCAGGTTCTCTGTCATTCATCTTCGGTAAGCTCGAAGAAGGTCTGTCATTCAGCGAAGCAACCCTTACCGCAAGAGCCAAGGGCTTCACCGAACCGGATCCTCGTGATGACTTAAACGGCATGGACGTTGCAAGAAAGATTCTTATCCTTGCCCGTGAAGTAGGCATGGAACTGGATCTTTCCGATATCGATGTTCAGATGGCTTTACCACCGGGATTTGACGCATCAGGTACCACTGAAGAATTCCTGGCACGTCTGCCTCAGGCCGATGAATATTTCCGCAGGGAAATTGAAGCAGCCAAAGAAAGAGGCGAAGTTCTCCGTTACGTAGGCAGCATCGTTGACGGCAAGTGTCACGTTGCCATCAAGGCCGTACCGGAAAGCGATCCGTTATACAAGGTTAAGGACGGCGAAAACGCGCTTGCCTTCCTTACCGCATACTATCAGCCGATTCCACTGGTTCTCCGCGGTTATGGCGCGGGTACTGAAGTTACCGCAGCCGGTGTATTCGCAGATATTTTACGTACTTTAAATTGGAAGAGAGAGGCTTAATTAAAAATGGGTGTTAGTGCATTCGCTCCTGCTTCAATCGGTAATGTAAGCGTCGGTTTTGATATTCTCGGCGCTGCCCTGAAGCCGATTGACGGTCAGATTCTGGGTGATAACGTTGATGTTTATCCAGGGGACAGTGAATTTGATTTAAGTATTGAAGGCTGGTTCGCCTCCAAGCTTCCTGCTGATCCGAAGAAGAACATCTGCTACGACGCCTATGTGGGCTTTAAGGATCTTCTTGTTGAAAAGGGGATCGCCGTTAAGCCGGTAAAGATGGTTCTCAAGAAGAATCTTCCTATCGGTTCAGGCCTAGGTTCATCTGCCGCCTCAATCGTGGCAGCCGTTGAAGCTCTCAATGCCTTCCATGATTATCCTTTATCAAAGGATGAAGCTTTAATGCTGATGGGCAGACTTGAAGGCAAGATTTCAGGTTCAGTTCACTTTGACAACGTGGCTCCATGCTACCTCGGCGGTATCCAGCTGATGGTTGAGGAAGCCGGCATCATCACTGAAACCGTACCAAGCTTTGCTGACTGGTACTGGGTGTCATGCTATCCGGGAATCACCGTAAGCACCGCTGCCGCACGTGCCATTCTGCCAAAGGAATACAGCCGTTCAACCTGTATCACCTTCGGTCGTCAGATTGCTTCTTTCATTCAGGCATCCCATACCGGCAACGAAAAGCTGGCAGCCGCCGTTCTTAAGGACGTCCTTGCCGAACCTTACCGCAAGGAACTTATTCCCGGATATGACGATGCCATGGCCAAGGGCATGGAATTAGGCGCTCTTGCCGGCGGTATTTCGGGTTCAGGTCCCTCAATCTTCGTGGTAATGAAGGATCTTGCCAAGGCTGAAGAACTTCAGGAATATCTCAAGAAGAACTTCATCCAGAATGATGACGGCTTCTGCAATATCTGCAGAATCGATACTGACGGTACCGTGGTAACCAGTATCTAATTGTTGAGATGAACACCGGTCTGTCGAGACCGGTGTTTTAAGCTTTTATGAATAATCGGAGTTTCCGGAAAAGTCATGAAAGGGCGAACAGGGAAATTCCGGCATAAACAGAGTTTGAAAATTCACGGGAAAGCCCGTGTCAGATTAAGTGGTGATTTATATGCAGCTTTATAACATTAAACATAATGAAGAAAAAGTTTCTTATGCTCAGGCCGTAAAGCAGGGACTGGGAAAGGATCAGGGTCTGTTTTTCCCTGCATCAATCGAACCTTTGAAGGACGTTGATGCTCTTCTGGCTCTTCCTTTCGTAGAACGTTCTGCCAGAATTCTCCGTCACCTCATCGGTGCCGACGAAATCGAAAATCTTGAAGAACTCGTAAAGAACGCTTTCGCTTTCGGTGCTCCTTTACACAAGGTTGACGAAAACAACTACGCTCTTGAACTGTTCCACGGTCCTACACTCGCATTCAAGGACTTCGGGGCCCGTTTCATGGCTCAGTGCCTCGGTGCGGTTGCCAACGGCAAGAAGATCACCATTCTGACCGCAACCAGCGGTGACACCGGTGCCGCCGTGGCTCACGCCTTCTACAACCTTCCTAACATTGAAGTTGTAGTACTCTATCCGAAGGGAAAGATCAGCAACCTTCAGGAAAAGCTGTTCTGTACTTTAGGCGGTAACATCCGTACCGTAGCCGTTAACGCCGCTTTCGATGACTGTCAGACTCTGGTTAAGGCTGCCTTCGATGATGAAGAATTAAAGCAGGCCATCGGTCTTAACAGTGCAAACTCAATCAACATCAGCCGTCTGCTGGCTCAGGTATGCTACTACTTCGAAGCAGTAGCCCAGCTTCCTGCCGAAAAGCGCAAGAGTGTGGTTGTGTCTGTACCAAGCGGTAACTTCGGTGACATCACCGCAGGTCTCATCGCCAAGGCTCTGGGTCTCAACATCAAGAAGTTCGTGGTATCAACCAACGACAACGATACAGTACCTCGCTACCTTGCAACCGGCAAGTGGGATCCTCACGCAACCGTTGCAACCCTTTCAAACGCAATGGACGTTTCCAAGCCTAACAACTGGCCTCGCGTAGAAGAACTCTTCAGGGTTAAGGGCTGGAATCTCGCCGAATTAGGTTACGGCAAGCTTTCCGACGCTGAAACCAGAGAAGCAATGAAGGAAACCCATGCCAAGGGTTATATCACTGAACCTCACGGAGCCATTGCTTACAAGGTTCTCCAGAACAACATGGAAGCCGGCGATACCGGTATCTTCTTATGTACCGCGGCTCCGGCCAAGTTCAAGGAAAGCGTTGATGAAATCCTCGGTATCGATTTACCTTTACCGGAAGCTCTGGCTTCAAGAGCTGATCTCAGGATTTTATCAGACAACATGGATGCAGACTTCGCTGTTCTCCGCAAGTATCTGTTAAAGAAGTAATCAGCTGATTACTGACTTATAAGGAAAGGCATAACCGCGCAGGCGGTTATGCCTTTTTCTTTGTATGAATCATGACGGAATTCCGCCAGACTGCGGGTTCCGTTCCTTTTAGAAATAGAACACTATGGAGGCTCCGGCCTCGGTCATGTGATTCCCTCCGTGGCGCTGCTGACTGTGGCTGCCGTCATTGTTCCCGAGCCTGTAATCGGTGAATTCGACATTGGCTGAAAAGTTGTGGGAGATGTATCTGCTCCAGGTTGCCTGATACCTGTACATGTAGTTGCGGTAGTACCGGTGGGTGGTCAGGGGAATTTCGTATGAGAGATTTATTTTGCCGATGTCCCGGTTCCAGAAGAAGATGCCTCCTTCAGGTCTTACGAAAACGTGATTGTTGCTGTGCGGAACGGTATATCCGTAGCGCAGATGAACATACGGAATGAAGTCGCCCATGCGGAAGGATACCGCATTGCCGAGGGAGAATTCCGGATAGAGCCCCACGTGAGTGGAGTCCACGCTGCCGTGCAGGGCGACAAGGTAGTTCATGGAGGTGAATCTGCCCAGTCGCGCATCGGGAAGCGGGTTGAGGTTCAGCAGTTCAATCTCATTCAGATAGAAATGGTCGTCCATGTATTTAGCCGATACTTCAATGAGCTTTGATTCTGAAAGTGAAGGGGATGAAATATTGTCATCCTTGAGGTTGTTCAGGGTCGGAGCGTATCTTAAGAGAGCTCCGGCGTGATATCTCGAATTGTACAGACCGGTGATTTCCAGACGGTTGCTCGGATAGCTGTTTATAGGCGTGGATAATCTGTTCCAGGAAAAGTACAGATTCTCACTTTCTGACGGAATGAGTTCAATGTCCGATATAATTCCCTTTTTATGGTAGACCTCGGATATGTATTCCAGAGGGGTTTCAAAGAACACTATGTCACGGCTGTCCAGACGGTCATCGGCAACTGCCAGGGCCTTGGCCATGCCCGAGGCGCAGTTGATGCTGAAGAAGGAATACAGAGTTCCGTGATTTTTAAGCTCCAGCATGTGCAGGTAGAATATCTTCTTCTGTTCTTCGGTAAGATTCAGTTCGAATTCCCACAGGGATCTGTCGGTGGCCATGTACTCGGACACGTTCATGTAGTAGGGCTGCAGACTGTAGATGCCGTTGATGCCGTTGCTGAAGAATTTAAGCACCAGATTGATTTCATTTTCCTCATAGGCGGCAAAGGTGAAGGAGTATTCACGGAACTTTCCCTTTCTGTTGACGCCTTCCGCTTTCACGAAAATATGTCCGGCTGCGGAAATCGGCACCAGGGCATCCTCGGCCACAAAAATGATTTTCAGGGTGTCAAGTCCCACGTTGTCAAGAAAATCACTGAAGATTTTACATTCCGGATCTTTAATGATTTCCTCGGGAATGTCACCGTCGTGAATAAGATAGAATCTTGCAGGGTAGTAACAGGCGTTGTGGGGATCCTTTCGGAAAAATTTTATGGTCTCTTCGTATTCCGCTTCGGGATCCGTTCTGCCTTTTTCTGACAGGAAGAAGCTGCTGTCTTCGGAAATGATGCTGGTGTCCGTGCTCATGTCATAGTGAAGAAGCTTTTTCCAGAGATGCCGCTTTTGAGGTGAAAGGCTGTCGTAGGGAACAGGTTCTCCGGGGACTTTCGGGGAGACGGCTTCCGTAACCGTTACTTCGGAATCATTAAGTTCAGATACTTTCTGAAAGGAATCACCGGCAGTCGCCGCCGATGAAAGCATGGAGGCATAAATACAAAGTAAGAGAGTACCGTACTTCAACATTATCTGTAACCGCAAGTTAACCGTTTAATCTAATCCTAAGGAAAATTTAGAGCCATAAATATCAGAAATGTTCCGTAAGGAGAGCCTTGAAGGCTTCTTCCGGAACATTTTCCGTTCAATAAAACAGATACGTCTTTTTCTGAGAAAAGACCCTGTCATCAGCACCTTACCGGCGGTTGATGACTCTGATGCCGTCGGCAGGATCCGCGGCGGTATTCAGGTCATCCGGATTAATCTTCTTAATCTGACCGGCAGGATTAATCGTGTTAATCTGATTGACCGGATTGATTGTTTTAATCTGTTCAGCCGGATCAAGCTGTCTAATCTGTTCAGTCGGATTAAGCTGCTTAATCTGTTCAGCCGGATCAAGCTGCTTAATCTGTTCACTCGGATCAAGCTGCTTAATCTGTTCAGTCGGATCAAGCTGTCTTATCTGTTCAGCCGGATCAAACTGTCTTATCTGTTCAGTCGGATCAAGCTGCTTAATCTGTTCAGTCGGATCAAGCTGTCTTATCTGTTCAGTCGGATCAAGCTGTCTTATCTGCTCAGTTGGATCAAACTGCTTAATCTGTTCGGCAGGATCGGCAAAGTTGAGGTCCCTTACGGTTTCAGGGCTTATCAGATCAACGCTGGCGTCAAGAGAGGTGCCGTCCTTGAGGTAAGGCTTGATCCATTCACGGCATTCGTCACTGTCAACGATTCGCGGAGAGTACATGTATTCATTATGATCATAGCCGTAGAACCAGTTGGTGTCTTCCGCGCTGGATACTTCCGAAGAGGTTGATGAGAACTGGGTTGCACTGCCGGTCATGGAACTTGAAGGTGTGGATATCAGGAAGCGGCTGGTGGTGTCCACTGCTGCTGCTCCGGTTTTCACAATGGCGTTTGCAGGCTGAAGCAGACCTTTTTTCTGCTTGTCATGCTGCTGGATCACCATGGTGTCTGTAACTATACACTGCGGATTGTCTCCCGGCAGAGAACCGTATTTCACCTTAAGTTCGGTTTTTGTGCGTCGAACGTTGATACTGCGCTGACCGACGAATTTAACGTTGTCGTCAACGACTACTTCTATATGGTTGGCAAGAGACTGTTCATACTTGTCTTTGGCCATTTTTATGTCGATTTTCTGCTGTGAAGAGCTTGATGTGACTGAACATCCCACCAGCAGAAAAGCTCCGGTAAGCACAAGTAACTTTTTATCCATGACTTTACACCTGTATGCTGTTTTTTTTCTATGTGAAATATATACAAAAAACATGCTGTTTGCAATTTTTTCGGGGGCTTTACTGAAAAAATTACCGGTTAAATTTTTACCGGAAATACGGGCCTGCGGATAAAACCCGGAGAGAGTTTACGGAGAACTTTCTGAGCCCGTGTCCGTCAGGCTGACGCTTATCGGCTTCAGTCGGTAAAAAATTACGGCCTGAGGAGGTGAATTTAGGCTCCGTCATTGATAAAATCTCATATATTTGATACACTTCTGACGGTTTTTTGAGTTGGCATGTCAACATTGAACATAAAGTAGGGTTTTTAATAAATGGAACGCCGTATTCTTCGTACTGAATGTCCTGATGCGAAAGGACTTATTGCCGGTATTACCGGTACCTGTTTTAAATATCAGTACAATATTATCAAGAACGATCAGTTTTCAACCTTCGATGACAGCAGATTCTTTATGAGAACCGAGCTTGAAGGGGATTTCGGTACTGCAGATTCTTTCATTGAAGAACTCAGACACGTTATCCCTGATGGAGGTATCTGCAAGCTGATGCCAATTCAGAGAAAGAAAGTTCTGGTTCTGGTAACCAAGGAAGCTCACGTGCTCGGTGATCTGCTGATTAAGAGCTACGCCGGTGCTCTGCCGATTGACATTGTCGGTGTTATCGGCAACTACGACAAGCTTGAGGATCTTACCAGAAAGTTTGATATTCCTTTCGTGACCGTAAGTCATGAAGGCCTGAGCCGTGAAGAACACGAAGCCAGAATGCTTGAAGCAATCAGCAGGTTCGAGTTCGACTACGTGGTGCTGGCAAAGTACATGCGTATTCTTACCCCTAACTTCGTGAACAGCTTTCCTAACGGTTCCCTCATCAATATTCACCATTCATTCCTTCCTGCCTTCATCGGTGCCAAGCCGTATCAGCAGGCGTTCAACCGCGGTGTGAAGATTATCGGTGCAACCGCTCACTTTGTTACCAATGATCTGGATGAAGGTCCGATTATCGCTCAGGACGTAATCAAGGTTAATCACAACTACAGTGCCGAAAGCATGGCCAAGGCCGGCAGGGACGTGGAACGTCAGGTTCTGGTGAGAGCCCTGAGCCGCGTGGTTGACGGCAAGGTATTCATTCACGGAAACAAGACCGTGGTATTCTAAAATACCGGTAATGAACGGTACGGCCTGAGCATTGAATGTTCAGGCCGTTTTTTTATGTCATTATTTCTTCCGGGAAGCTTTCGGTCCGGTGATCGGTGTTTTGTTAATCACCGCCGATATTTTATCCGGCAAAGATCATAGAATGAAGGTATGTCGTCTCCGTTTTTTTTTCGGGAAGCCGACGGGCTGGCCGTTCCGGTCACGGAATGAACGTGTTTCAGAGTGCTTTTTCAGGAGAATATCCGGAATTCCCGAAAATTTCCGCATCAAAGGAGGAAATCATGCTGATAGCCGAATTTATCTTCATGCTGCTGATACTTTACGCAGGCAGCAGATACGGAGGCATTGGCCTCGGTCTGGTATCAGGAATCGGTCTGGCGGTGGAAGTTTTTGTTCTGCGAATGCCGCCGGGTACGCCTCCGGTTGACGTAATGCTCATTATTATAGCCGTGGTGGGCTGTGCTTCCGTGCTTGAAGCGGCCGGCGGCCTGAAATTCATGCTTCAGATAGCTGAAAAAATTCTGCGCAGACATCCCAGGGGCATTACCTTTTTAGGACCTCTGGTAACCTATACCCTCAGCCTGATGCTGGGCACGGGACACGCGGTCTATACCATTATGCCGATTATAGGCGACATCGCTTTGAAAAACAGAATTCGTCCGGAACGTCCGATGGCCGCATCCTCAGTGGACTCGCAGATTGCTCTTACCGCTTCACCGATATCAGCCGTTACCGCCTGTTATCTCGGCAGGGATGTTTTAAGCATTCCCGGACTTGAAAATCTCAGTCTCATGAATATCATGATTGTGACTCTGCCAGCTACTCTGCTGGGGGTTCTTGCCATGTCGGTATATTCAACCTTCAGAGGAAAGGAGCTTGATGACGATCCGGAATTTCACGAACGCATGAAGAATCCGGACTTTCGGGCGATGATAAACGCCACGTCACAGACCACCCTTAATGAACAGCTTCCGTTCGGAGCCAGACTGTCAGTGGTAATGTTCCTGATATCCATCGTGACCATTCTGATAATCGCCGCATTTCCTGCCGTGAGAACCATTGGCGAAGGTGCAAAGCCGATATCCATGGGAGTCATTATTCAGATGATAATGCTGGCATTCGGAGCCGTGGTGATGATTGTTTCCAAAACTCCGGCCTCCGCAGTACCCAAGGGGGTGGTATTCAAATCGGGAATGACCGCCTGTGTGGCCATATTCGGTATCGCCTGGATGTCCAATACCTACTTCAATTATGCCATGCCGTCATTTGAGAATGCGGTTAAGGGTATGGTTACCCAGTATCCGTGGACCTTTGCCTTTGCCCTCTTTGCGGTATCTGTCGTGGTCAATTCACAGGCCGCAACCGCCAAGATTATGCTTCCGGTGGCAGTGGCTCTGGGACTTCCTCCGCATACCGTCATCGGTCTGATGCCGGCAACCTATGCCTACTTCTTTATTCCGAACTATCCGTCAGACATAGCAACCGTGAACTTCGATATGTCCGGTACCACCAGAATCGGTAAATGGTACTTCAACCATTCCTTCATGATCCCCGGACTTATAGGAACCTTTGTAGCGTGTTTTGTGGGACTGGTCATTGCCAGACTTACACTGTAACGGTGTTATCTGAAAAAACGGAAAAGGCAGTCGCGTAAAGTATTACGGGCTGCCTTTTCCGATCCGCCGTTCCTTATGCGGAAAGGTTATTCTCCGGTCTGTCCGAGGTCACGGAGTTTTCTGCCTTTCATGAGATTATCCTCAATGCGTTCAAGTGACACGCCGCGTGTTTCGGGAACATACAGCAGAATCAGGATCACTGATACTACCGATACGGCAGCATATATGACCATGGTCTCAGCGCTGCCCAGTGCTTTTATGAGAGGAAGGAAGGTCGCCACCACGGTCATGTTTGACAGCCAGTTGGCCACGGTGGAGCAGGTTATGCCGAAGTCACGGCCGGCAATAGGCTGAATTTCGGAACAGAGAACCCAGGCAACCGGGCCGGCGGAGAAGGCAAAGGCGATGATGAACACCAGCACCGAGGCTATGGCCGCCATACTCATGTTCAGATGCATGAACAGTGCAACGCAGATCATGGACAGAGACATGATGGAGTATCCTGCAAGCAGGATGATTCTGCGTCCCCATTTTTCAATAAAGGCCACGGCTATGAAGGTTGCCAGCACATTGGTAAGGCCGATGATGATGGTCCCGAGATTGGTGGCGAATTCAGAACTGAACCCCGCGTTTTTGATAAGCTCCGGACCGAAGTACATGATTACGTTGATGCCGCAGAGCTGCTGCATGAGCTGAAGGGCAATTCCGAGATAAACCGCTTTTCTGAAGAATACGCTACCGCGGAACAGCCCGAAGCCGCGGATTCCGCCGGTCTGTGCCGCAACGGTACTGATGATTTCCTCAGCTTCTTCACGGGCCTCCTCTCCGGAACCTCTGATTTTTTCAAGAACCGCAAGCGCTTCATCCATGCGGCCTGTGGAAATCAGCCAGCGCGGTGATTTAGGCAGAAACATGAGGCCGATAAGGAATGCCGTGGCGGGAATCAGCGTGACGCCCAACATGGTTCTCCATCCGTATGAGACTGAACCGAACATCATTTCCGAGGCGATCTGTCCTTCTGCTCCGGTGAAGGTACCATACCGGATCATGGTATTGACGATGAATGAAATCAGGATACCGACGGTTATCATGAGCTGATAGAGCGTAATCATGGTGCCTCTTATTGATTTTGGCGCCACCTCGGAGAGATACAGCGGTGCGGTGAATGACGCCACGCCGAGTGAAATACCCACAAGGATTCTGGCAGTGACGAGAACGGTGCCGTTCCATGCCAGGGCTCCGCAGGCAGCACTGATGACAAAGCAGACGGTGCTGATGATGAGAGAATATTTTCTGCCGAGTTTTCTGGTCAGAACGCCTCCGCAGAGTGCTCCTATGGTGGCTCCGCCCATCATGGCTCCTGCAATGACCGATAAAACCGTATCGCTTACATGGAGATCGGACTGTATGAAGTCCTTGGCCTGTGCTATTACGCCTATGTCTATGCCGAGTACCAGTCCGGCCATGGCTGCCGTAAGACATACCGCAATTATCTTTCTGGGGATGGAAGATTTCATTCTGTTTCCTGTCGTCATTTTCAGTATCAGTCGTCAGATGCCGTCAGGAAAGTCAGCGGCTTTCACGGAGGCTTATTTCAGGAAATTATAATACCGGAAAAAAACAATTCAATATCCGGAGGATGAACGGTGCGTTCTGACTGCACCGGTATGATTTCAAAGCGTAAGATTTTCCGGAAACGGTCAGTGCCGGATGAATGCTCAGGATTGTTTTGAAGGTCTGCGTCCGCGTTTTGCCGGCTTCATGAATACGCTGCACTTTTCGATAAAACCGTCTTCCTTCCACTTTTCCATCTGTCTGTAAAGGGTGGTGACATTGATTCCGAGAAGTTTTGAAGCCAGAGCCACCGAGCCGTTGCAGGCGTTTATGGCTGCCACGGTGTATATGCGCTTCACGTCTTCGAGAGTCTGGATTTCATCTTCTTTCACCGGAAGATTTATCATTCCGGCAGGGGAAACGGTCAGCCCCGGTGATGACGAGTCATCCGCATCAGCGGAGGCTTCAGGGACGGCACTGCCTGCCGGTTCGGATTTTTCGGCCCTGTTTTCTTCGGGGGCCCGGGAACCCGGCACCCTGTTTTCGGCTGGTACCGGCTGAGGTGCGGCGACGGAAGGAGCGCCTAAAGCCGGAGGCATGACCGCGTCTGAACCGTCAATCAGAAATCTTGAATTGCGGCCCACGTATTTCTGGTAGTGCTCCGGATTCTTCACGATGTCCTCGACAGCCTTGAGAATATTGGCAGGAAGCATCTCTCCGGTGATTACCGGACCTTCAAAGAGAACCACGGTACTGTGGATGACGTTCTGCAGTTCGCGGACGTTGCCGGGCCATGGATATTTCAGCATGATTTCCGAAGCTTCGTGGGAAATGTACAGAAAATCCTTGTGTTCGAGTTCGGCGTATTTTTTCAGAAAGTGCATGGCGATATGCAGTACGTCATGCTCGCGTTCACGCAGAGGAGGCAGGTGAATCGGAATTACGAAAAGACGGTAGAACAGATCCTCGCGGAAATTTCCGAGCTTGACTTCATTGAATGGATCCCTGTTGGTGGCGCAGATTACCCTTACGTCAACCGACAGTGTTTTCTGAGAACCGACCATGCGGTACTTGCTGCTCTGCAGGAAGCGGAGAAGCTTGGACTGCAGTTCCAGATCCATTTCGCAGATTTCGTCGAGGAACAGGGTACCGCCGTCAGCTTCGGCCACGGCGCCTGTACGGTCGGCCACGGCACCTGTAAACGCACCCTTGACATGACCGAAGATGGTGCTTTCCATTATTTCCTTCGGTATGGCGGCGCAGTTTATGGCCATGAACTTGCCTTTGCGTTCGGTATTGAGCTCATGCAGGGTGTTGGCGGTCACTTCCTTGCCCGTACCGCTCTCTCCGGTGATGAATACGGAAGCCTTGGAGTTTCTGATGCGGCAGAGTTTGTCGTAGATGTCGCGCATGACCTTTGAAGCGCCGATGAAGTTTCCGAGATGGATTGAGCTGTCGGGTTCACCGTTGACCTTGGCGTCGAGCTCAAGCTTTTCGATGGTGTTGTTGATTGTGGTGCGCAGACGGTTGCTGTCAACAGGCTTTACCAGAAAGTCATAGGCACCGAGGCGCATGGCTTCAGCCGGGAGGTTGGCTCTTTCATCTGCGGTGATCACGATGGTGATGACCTGATGATACTGCTGTCCCAGCATGCTGAGAATTTCCATTCCCGGAATGTCCGGAAGGTTAAGGTCAAGCAGTACGATGTCCGGCGCGAAGGTGTCCAGAAGTTCAATGGCTTCACGGCCGGTATAGGCGGAACGAACCTCGGTATTCAGCCCTTTGACTACCGCGTTATAGAAAAAATTAAGGGGCCGGGAGTCTTCCACCACCAGCACTCGGGTTTTCAGTTCGTTTTGATTAACATTGAATGAGGTCATTGAACATCAGATCGAAAAAATGAATCACATAGCATAACTTTACCATAAAAAAGGATATTTAACTAAAAAATAGGTGGAACCTTACAATGCGTAACGCACTTTTTCCGAAAAATCAGGTCGGGAGAAAATGAGCCGTTAAATGATGCAAAAAAACAGTGAGCGGATCTGAATTTATTTGAGATAATACTCAATGTCACGGGCGAACATGTGATACATTTAGCAGAAAATTGTTTTATATGTTACATGAACTTAATAAAAGGATTATCAAATGAGTCAGGTAAGTCATAGCAGCGGACACGGCAGAGGATTCACTTTCGCGGCAGTGATCGGCGCGGCAATAATATTTTTTGTTGTCTTCTTTTTTGCCGAACTGTTTTACACCGTAAACGCGTCAATGGTCGGCGTGGTACTGTCAGGCGGTAAGATTTCATCCGTATCTCAGCCGGGCATGCATTCAAAGGTGCCTTTCTATCAGCAGGTGAAGTTTATTGACCTCAAGTCAAACAGCGGCAGCGTGAAAACAGAGGCATATACCTTTGATCAGCAGAACGCCACTCTTAAAATCAACGTAATCTGGAATTTTGTAGGCACCAAGGCTGAGGATATTTACGTAAACTACAAGGGTGATGAAAAATACATTTACGAATACGTGATTGCTCCGAAGCTTATTGACTGTGCCAAGACTATTTTCGGTCAGTACAACGCCGAGAAGGTAATTCAGAAGAGAGCTGAATTCGTAAATCTTCTGAACACTCAGTTCAAGGAGCTTATGACTGATATTCCGGTGCAGATCCGTTCCGTTCAGGTGGAAGATATTTCATTCTCCAAGGTTTATGAAACTTCTGTTGAAAATGCCATGAAGGCAAGAGCCGATGTTGAAAAGGCCAAGGCTGAACTTGAACGCGTGCAGCTTGAATCCCAGCAGAAGGTAAAGATTGCCGAGGCTGAATCAGAAGCTGTAAAGAAGCGTGCCGACGCTCAGGCTTATGCCATCCTCAAGACTGAAGAGGCAAATGCCGCAGCCATCAGATTAAGAGGTGAGGCATTACGCGAAAACAGTGAAATCGTAAGACTCACCGTTGCGGAAAAGTGGGACGGCAAACTTCCTTCAACCATGGTTCCGGGAAGCAGCCTGCCTTTCATTGATGTTAAGAGCAGGTAATTAGAACATTTTTGTAAAAACGGCATGACACCTTGAAAAATCAAGGAGTTTACATATCACCAAAAAACTGATGTTATGCAGACTCCCGGAATTTATAAAATATTCGGGTATTCTTTTTGGGTTTTTTGAGGTGTTTATGTCGAAAATCAGACAGTCGGACCTGAGGAAAAAACTCAGTCCCGGCGAATCAAAACCAGTGTCAGAGTCTGTTTATTCTGATGAATATTGTCAAGCACGCTGAGATCGCTGCAGAGCACATAATAATATGGCTCTGACCGCAGATGAATGTGAATCAGAACAAGTTGAATTTAAACTTCTTATGAGCGGAAAGAGTAAATAATAACCGAAAATTTTATGGCTTTAACCGGATCGTACCGGTCTCGGCGCTTATATGTTCTGATTTGGCGAATGTTCAGAAGAGTGTTTCGCGTAACGTCAGTATACCAGAATATAAGTTACTGTATAAAAGCCGCTTCAGCGGACCTGTTTCCGGCTGAAAAAGGCAGTCTTCAAAATTGCGATAGAGGAATATATATTATCTCTGAGGCTGTTGTATAATCTTTAGTGGGAAAATGACGATTATAAATAATTAACAACAGACAGTGATAATAATAAAATGCTGATTGACAAAAAAGAACTGATGTTTTTTCTAGGGGATCTCGGACCGGAAGTCCTTCCGTCACTTATTGATGTTTATCTGTCAGATTCAGAGAATACCATTCAGAAAATCACGGATGCCGTGGCATCGGGTGATTACGTATCCCTGGCCAGGGAAGTGCATACCTTAAAGGGCGTGGGCAGTACCTACGGAGCCACCAGAATCAGGGAGCTTGCCGTTGAGCTTGACGGAAGGTTCAAGAAAGGTGAAGAGCTTTCAGAGTTAAAGAGTGAGATCATGCGGCTTATAGAAGTTATCAGGGCCACCAACGTGGAAATGAGGCAGATTCAGTCCGATGTGCTGGAAGGAAAGCCTGTATAGAGAGAATTCATAACGGTTCGGCTGAAGAAATTCCCCGGACTGTAAGTTTAAAAGACGTGAAAGTCAGGTGTTTTTAGGAAACGGATATGAAAATAAAGGTTGTAAGTGTAAAGGTTGAAGACAATGCCAGAGCGGTTTCGGACATCAGAACCCAGCTCCGGTCCTTTGATTCCGAAGCACCGAACTTTCTGATGGTTTATTTTTCATCCGTTTCCGAGGTCGAGGAACTGCGTCAGGCTTTTGTCTCCGCATTCCCTGATACCGTGATTGCCGGCATTCCGGCAAAGGAAGGCTGTTTCAGCAATACGCTTTCGGTAGGTTTTGAACAGACTCAGAATTCAGGAAACGGCGGTGCCGGCAGCGGATCAGGCTCCGCCAAATCCAGATTTTCAGTAAAAAAGTTTTCTGAAAACACCAGTCTGAGCAAAACTCTCTTTGTTCAGGCATATTACGATCCGACATCGGCTTTCGGCTGTGCCTGCAAGACTTTCAGTCCCGGTGTGCCGATGAATCTTGATGAAACACTGCATGAGGTGGAGAATCAGGCGGACAGAGCCGGAATCATGCCCAACCTCATCGTGCTGTTCAACACCAAAAAGGTAACTTCGGCATTCGGCAACGAGGTGAAGAATATTCTGGGATCATCAGCCTCCATAGTGGGGGGAATTATAGACAATTCCCATGAGCACGTATCCTTCTTTACCGACAGGGAATCGGTTACCGCCGAGGAGGCGTATCTGGTGGTATCCTTCTATACCAACAGCACCATCCAGATTAATTCCCTCAGCGAGGTTAAGCTGTTCGGGGAACTGGGGCAGATTACATCCACCGATGACATCGTAATCAGTGAAATTGACAACAAGCCGGCTGCCGACATGTTTTTCACCAATATCGATATTGACAGTACCTGCATGGATACGGATGAAATGCAGAGACTGCTTACCGGGGTAAACAGGGATTACTTCCTGGCATATGATTCCTATGACGTGGAGTACGGCAACCGCTATAACGTGTCAGTGGTAAACAGCGTTACCAGAAACCGCGGGGTTGAACTGAATTCGGCCTTTCCGAAGGGAGAGAAGGTATATCTGATGAAGGCTCACAACGTGGACATGGCCAACTGCTTCATGATCCACTATCCCCTGAATTACAGATCGATAGGGGGACTGCACTTCATGTGCGAATCCTTCTGCAAGGGTTCCAAGGCTCAGAATTTCAACAGCATTGTTGAACGTGTCAGAAATTATCATTCCGGCGCTGAATTCATGACCTGTTCCGTTGCCGGGGAAAACGTCGGTACCGTGGACGAGGAATACCGGCTGGCGAACTGTACCGTAATCACCGTATCATTTTTAGAACAGGTTGGGTAATTGATTATGATTTCCATAGAGCAACGCATAGCCAAACTTGAAGCGGAATTACGTCAGGCCAGACTTGAGGTGGAACTTGCGCGTGACCGTGAAATGAAGCTGGTGGACAACCGTAAAAACATTTTTAACGTGTTTTACGAACTGTTTACCGCCAACGGCCAGGAACAGCAGTTTGCCACCCTGATTGCCGCCCTGCACAACATAATCACTTTCGAAGAGGTCGTACTCATCAGTCACAGCATGGAGGCCGAGGACTCGGACAACATGGAGATTATCTATGCCTCCCATCAGGTTCTCAGAGATCATCAGTGGGTGCTTGCCGGACCTCTCAGCATAGCCCTGAAAACCCAGGACATCATCATTCTTTCCAACCCCGGCGTCGCCAGGGGATTTGAAAGCACGGATCCGGAATTTTCAAGTCTGGTGCGTTCTGTGATGGTGATTCCGATTATCTTCGAACATCAGCATCTGCTGTTCGTGTGCACTCATCACGTGCCTCTGCGTCTTGACATGCGCAGTCGCGTGGACGTGAAAAACTATCTTCCGTTCATTGAACAGTCCATAGCCTGTATCAGCTACAGAACACAGCTTGAAAAGATTGTTACCGAACACACCAATGAAATGGTGGACTATCACAGCAAACTCCAGTCATTCCGTAATCTTTCCCATGAAATATTCTGGCAGACCGATACCGAGCACAAGCTGGTTCAGGTGTCCGTGGAATCAGGCAACATCCATTTTCTGGATTCCAACGACAAGCGCAATCTTCCGATATACGAAAGCTTTATAGGCAAGACGGTATACGATCTTCTGGACAGTGAACAGATTAACAAGCACAGTCAGTCCATGGTGGATCTGGTGAAGCTGGTAAAGGATCATGCCTTCATCTCCAATATTGAACTGCCTTTCAGACTGGGCGGCAGAACCCTGTGGGTTGCCATCAGCGGCGAACCATACTACGGCCAGAACGGCGAATATCTCGGATACCGCGGCATAGTCAAGGATATAACCAGAGAACACAAGGAACGTCAGGATTTTGAGAATGCCAAGATTGAAGCTGAACAGGCTGACCGTTCCAAGACTGAATATCTGGCCGTGATGTCTCATGAAATCAAGACTCCGCTGCAGGCCATCCTGGGGATGATTGACCTTCTGGAGCAGACTCAGCTCAACGAGGTTCAGACCTCATACATCAGGCACGTGCATCAGAGTGCCTCACTGCTTCAGACCATTCTGCATGACGTACTGGATCTGTCACGCATAACCTCCAAGGCAATGACTCTGGAAAATCTGAGCTTCGACATCAAGTTCGCCCTCAACTCAACCATCATCCAGATGCGCGACAAGGCTCTGGAAAAGAACATCAGCCTAAAGCTCAACATTGCCGACAACTTCCCTACACTCATTTACGGGGACCAGCACCGACTGTCACAGATTCTGTTCAATCTCATCAACAACGCCATCAAGTTCACCTCGGTAGGCGGCGTAACCGTGAATGCGGAACGTTTCGAGAACCGTCTGAAGTTTTCCATTACCGATACCGGTCCGGGCATCGAACCGGAAAATCTCAGCAACCTGTTCAAGCCGTTTGTGCAGGTGGACAGTTCCATTTCCCGCAAGTACGGCGGTACGGGCCTGGGACTTTCAATATGCAAGCGCCTGGTGGAACACATGGGCGGCAAGATCGGTATCCGCAGTGAAAAGGGCAAGGGCTCAACCTTCTGGTTTGAAATACCGTGCAAGGTGCCTTCATCTCCTCTTATCGGCGCCAACTCCGTAAGACGCGACAAGACCGAGCACCGCGACCACAACTACCGCATCCTGCTGGTTGAAGATTCACAGATCAACCAGTTTGTCATCAAGACCATGCTGGAAAAACTCGGCCACATAGTGACTCTGGCCAACAACGGTCAGGAGGCCATAGACGCCATCAGAAAGGAACTTCCGGATCTGGTGCTTATGGATATCCGCATGCCGGTTATGGACGGTATCGAGGCAACGCGCCAGATTCTCGGTACCATTGCTCCGCTGCCGATTGTGGCTCTTACCGCCAACAACTCGGATGAGGAACGTATCGAATGCCGCAAGGTAGGCATGGTGAGCATTGCCTCCAAGCCGGTTACCACTCAGACCCTCAAGGTTCTGCTTGACGATCTCGAAGGGGTAATCGAGGAATACGGACAGAAGCTCAAGGAAGGAAACTACAAGCTCATATCCCATCTGCCTGAAACACCTGCCGAAAGCGAGAACAGTGACAATACCAAGGTGGGTACCGTTTCTTCGGAAAACACCAAGAGCAACGCCTCACTTATTGACGCACTGATTAAGAACAAGCTGGGAGCGAACAGAAACAGCAAGTCCTCAAACAATCAGAGAACCTAGTCTTCACGGTTCGTGATTACGGAAGCCTGATTCATGCCATGAATCAGGCTTCTTCCGTTTCAGACTCCGGTAATCAGCATCAGCACACAGCGTTTAGGTGCTGAATGCCGATTATTTGAGAGCGTCAGGTTACGGTCCCGGCTCAATGATAGTAAAATAACATCATTTCATAAGTATTCATAATAGCAGGACAGGAACATGATCTGGAAAAAACAGTGCAGCCTGGAAGCGGTAAACGCTCTCGGAAAGAATTCCATGGTGGAATTTCTGGAAATCAAATTCACTTCCATTGGGGATGATTATCTTGAGGCCGTCATGCCGGTGAATCAGAAAACATGCCAGCCCTTCGGACTGCTTCACGGAGGCGCCGGAGCAGTGCTTGCGGAAACCGTGGGCTCCATAGCGGGTAACTACGCCTGCGACAGGGATTACTCATGTCTCGGACTTGATCTCAACATAAATCACATCAGAGCCGTAAAAATCGGGGATACGGTAAGGGCGGTTGCCAGACCGGTTCACATAGGAAATACCGTTCAGGTATGGCAGATTGATGCCTTCAACAGCCGGAATCAGCAGGTAAATACCGCACGACTCACTCTGGCCGTAAGACGTCATATGACGCTGAAGGAAAAACGGTAAGGATTATGCGCGGCCCTTTTCTCGGCCCGTCGGGGGAAAAAGACCGCGCATGTCGGAAATGCCGGTGCAGACCGTTAGTATACGGAAGCACAGGTGGTGGTGATGTCCTTGAGATTCTTCAGACTGTCTTCTCTTGGATTGAGTTCACCGATCTTTTCTTCAGCAAAGAAAACTTCAATCTTTGTGGCTTTCTGCAGCTTCTCCAGAAATTCAGTCCAGGCAAGGCCGGTGGATTTGTATTCCGTAGGAATCTCAATTAAATTGTCTTTCATCTCGGTATCAAAGGTGTAGAGCTTGCCGTCTATGTAGAACTCAACCTGATCATAGCCGTCCCGAGTGTTTTCCTCTTCGTTTTTGTAGTATTCAACCTTGTTGGCATGTTCCTTCTCGATTAAATCCTCACCGTCCGCGTAAACGTACAGGTTGCGATGAATCTCTTCACCTTCATCTTCATCATCGGCATTTTTATTGACTTCACCCATGCAGCCGATGGCGATTTTGATTTTATTCTTTGGAGAATGAATAGTGTATTCCCACCACTGCTGCTGGAATTCGCTGCTCCAGATGTTGGGTGCGGCTTCGGCGATGCCTGCGGTGAACAAACTTAAAATGAGGCCGGTAAAACAGCCTTTCAATAATCTGTCAGTCATTGTTTTATCCCTTTATATCGACTAGGTTCATAACCGGTCATGTATATTAACATATTCATGAGCATGTAATGTCGTTTTATTAAGGATCTTTGTCTTAAGCGTGACATCAGATTAGCATATTTCCTGCATTTTACTGTATGATTACGGGGTAATTTAAAAAAGTGTTTCATTTACAGAAAATCCATACGATTATGCAATCTCAAACCGTAATTTACAGTCTTGACATGATGAACTCTCTTATCTGCGCCACTCTGGTTCTTATAATGGGGCATGCGGTCAAGAGTATCCTGCCTTTTCTCAGAAAATTCTTCATTCCCGGACCCGTTGCCGGAGGTATCTTTTTCGCGATAATGTCATTGATTGCTCATGAATACTGGAATCATGAACTGCATTTTGATAACCAGCTGAAGGATCTGACAATGATGATGTTCTTCACCGGAATAGGTTACATGGCATCCTTCAGACTGCTTCTCCGGGGAGGAAAGGAGGTTCTGCTGTTTACTCTGTGTACGGTACTGATGATTGCGGGACAGAATCTTACAGGCATCGGTATGGCCTGCCTCTTCAATGAGAATCCTCTGCTGGGACTGGCGACGGGATCCATTTCTCTTGTGGGCGGACACGGAACTTCGGCGGCCTTCGGTGTTGAACTTGAGAAGGCGGGGCTTGCCGGCGGTCTCTCTATAGCCGTAACCTGCGCCACCTTCGGTCTCATCTCAGGTTCTCTCATCGGCGGACCTCTCGGAAAATTCATTATAAAAAGGCACAGCATCGAATATCCCGGACGCAGGGAGTTTTTATCAGATGAGTGTGAACAGGAACAGACCGTAAAGCATCTTCGCGAGGATACGCTGGGAGCTGCACTGATATATATTTTTTCAGCGGTGGCAGTTGGAACTCTGCTGATGGACTGGCTGAAATCAGCAGGATTTGTACTGCCCGCCTATCTGGGACCGATGGTTGTGGCCTGTTTCATCAGAAATATCGTTGACTGTACCGGACACCGCGTTCCCGATCATGCGATAGCAACATCCGGCAATCTGGCTCTGCAGTATTTTCTGGCCTTTGCCCTGATGAATCTCCATTTATGGGAACTCAAGTCTCTGGCGGGTCCGATTGCGGTAACGCTGGCTGTTCAGTGTCTGTTCCTGATACTGTTTGTTTATTTCGTTACCTTCAGAATAATGGGAAGAAACTATAATTCCGCCGTACTCTGCTGCGGACAGTGCGGTTTCGGCATGGGAGCCACACCTAATGCCCTGGCCAACATGTCTACTCTTACGGGATTTTACGGTCAGGCACCGAGAGCCTTTTTTGTAGTCTCAATTGTGGGCTCGCTTATTATTGATTTCGTAAATGCCCTGATTATCACTGGGTTCAGTAAGGTTCTGTCATAACAGTAAAAATGATTTCCCCGGATATCCGTAAGGATAATCCGGGATGAAACTGTCCGGAGACAGGATTTTCATGTTCATTCGGTAAAGAAGCTGAAAGTCCATGATTCATAAAGCAGAGTTCATGCCTTAAGTTTAACAGTGTCTCACGGAGAATGAACATCAGATGCGGCAGACCGTCAAAAGAGCTGAATACCGCTGTTTCTGAATTCTTCCCGAAATGAAATAAAAAAGGCATGAATATGATTCATGCCTTTTGTGTCAGATTAAATAAACGCGTCTGCGTTTAATTATTCTGCTTTGCCGTTTTCTTCAGGAAGAACCTGCGGTTCCGATGCTTCTGAACTTTCAGCCGCTTCAGGTTTTACCTGTTCTTCTTCTGCCTTTACTTCCTGCTGGACTTCGACAGCACTCTGAACGTTTTCTGCCTGAGCTTCTGTCTTAACTTCTGCTTCAGCATAAACTTCAGGTACTGATTCTTCCTTTGCTCCGGCTCCGGCTTCGGTCATTGGAACAGTGGTGAGGTTTCTGATGGAGCTTACTCCGGCAAAACCGGCTGCTTCATTGAAGAGCTCATTCTGTTCGGTTCCTGATGAAGGTTCAACGACAGGAAGTTCACCTGCTTCCGGTTCGGTCATTTCAACGTGAGCCAGATTGCTGATGGAACTGAAGCCTGCATGTCTGCCGCATGCTCCGGTAGGAGTTTCGGTTTCAATACCGGCTGAAGGAGCAACCTCGTCAAGATCGCAAGGTGCAGGTTCAGTCATGGCTACAGCCACGAAACTTACGTTGGAGATACAGCCGATCCTGGCAGGAGTTCTGTATTCAAACGGAACAGCCTTAGGAGTTGCAGGTGCCGTCACAGCGGTTTCTGCTGCCGCAGCTTCGGTTTCAACCGCGGTTTCAGGTTTGGCAGCCTGCTGATTCTGGCGCGGCTTGCGTTCCTTTCTCTGGTTTTCACCGTTCTGGTTTCTCTTCTGCTGCTGTTTGCCGTTTCTTGCAGGCTTTTCAGACTTCTGAGTCTGCTGAACTTCAGCAGTGTTTTCAACTGCGGTATGTTCAGTCTTGACTGCTTCTTCCCTGCGGTTGGCGTTCTTTCCTTCCTGAGGATGATTCTTCTTGGCGCTGCGGTTTCCCTTAACCTGAATTTCTTCCTCGATAACAGGTCTGTTCTTGGACTTGTTTCCTGCAGGTTTCTGTGCCTGAACAGCAGTGTTCTGAGCAGGTTTTCTGCCTGCCTGGGTGCTGCGGTTCTTTGCTCCGGCCTGATTTCCGGCAGGACGGTTCTTGCCGTTGCGGTCGCGCTTGGCTGTAGAGCTGTCCTTTCTGTTCACGTTTACCTTGGAGATTGAAGGCTTGCTGACGGTAGCGTCATTGATGTCCTTGTCTTCGGCACGGAACAGACCGACGATGCTGTTAAGCATGCGCTTGAATATACCTACGGACTGAACAGGAGTTACCGCAGGAGCCGGCTTGGCAATGCTTTCGCTGATTGCTTCAAGGTTTACGGCAGGTTTCTGCGGTTCGTAACGGTTTCTGCTGCTGATTACGGTCTGGTCTTCATGTGCCGCAGGGAAATTGCTTGGAGCAGGGGTGTTGAACTGAGGAGCGTTACGCTTCATTAAGTTGAAGGTATTGATTTCAGCATCTTCACCGCTTCTGATACGGGCAATTTCGTAGTTAGGAGTTTCAAGAGTTCTGTCAGGTATGATGTAAACGCGTACTTCGTGACGCTTTTCAATACCGTCGAGAGAATGTCTCTTTTCGTTCATCAGGTAGGCTGCCACTTCAAGAGGAACTCTTGCACATACTGAGGCAGTGAAATCCTTGATGGCTTCCTCTTCAATGATACGGATAATTGAGAGGGCGAGAGAGCCGTTGTCTCTGATTGAACCGAGGCCTGCGCAGCGCGGACATACGTGAGAGGTTGATTCACCGAGTGATGGTCTGATACGCTGTCTGGACATTTCCAGAAGACCGAAACGGGAAATTCTGGCAAACTGGATTCTTGCTCTGTCCTGTCTGGTTGCTTCGCGCATCTTGTTCTCTATTTCACGCTGATTCTTAACAGGCTTCATATCGATGAAGTCGATAACAATCAGACCGCCGACATCTCGTAAACGGAGCTGTCTGGCGATTTCCTCGGCTGCTTCAATATTGGTCTGAAGTGCGGTTTCTTCAATGTCTCCGCCCTTGGTGGCCTTTGCCGAGTTAACGTCAATTGAGGTCATTGCTTCGGTAGGATCGATAACGATTGAACCGCCTGAAGGAAGTTTAACTTCTCTCTGGTATGCGGATTCAATCTGTGATTCAATCTGGTAGTGACTGAACAGCGGGTCGCTGCCTTCGTACAGATGAACCTTGGAAATAAAGTCAGGACGAACCATGGAAACATGCTTCTTGACCTGTTCAAATACTTCAGGCACATCAACCAGAATTTCACCGATGTCCTGTCTCAGGTAGTCTCGGATGGCTCTGAGAACAATGTTGCTTTCCTGATGGATGAGGAAAGGAGCAGGTCTGTCGTTGGCAGCCTGCCTGATCATTTCCCAATGCTTTACAAGAATATTAAGGTCCCAGTTGAGATCCTCAGGGCTCTTGCCTACACCGGCTGTTCTGACGATAACACCCATGCCTTCAGGAATGGTGAGAGAATCAAGGGCTTTTTTGAGCTCGGTTCTGTCATCACCCTCAATGCGGTGTGAAATACCGCCGGCGCGAGGATTGTTTGGCATCAGAACGATGTATGAACCTGCAATGGAAATATAGGTGGTTAGAGCGGCACCCTTAAGTCCGCGTTCTTCTTTTTCAATCTGAACGATAACTTCGGTACCTTCTGCGATCGCATCTTTCAGGGTGGATTTGTTGGTGTAAGAAAAACCAGGCTTGTAGTATTCTCTGGCTATTTCCTTGAGTGGAAGAAAACCGTGTCTGTCAGTACCGTAATCAACAAATGCGGCTTCCAGACTTGGTTCAACGCGGGTGATTACGCCTTTGTAGATATTAGCTTTCTTCTGCTCATGTCCGGCTGATTCGATATCTAAATCATAGATTTTCTGACCATCAACCAGGGCAACACGCATCTCCTCTTCCTGAGTTGCGTTTATTAGCATTCTTTTCATTAATTACTGCTCTTATCTGGTTATGGTACAGTATTAACAGCAGAATACGTAGAATATGCCGTCCGAGCTTGTACTAGAATTAATAGCAAGTCTTATCAGAACATGGCACATGCCTGAGTCTTATCTATATCTCAACCGCATTCACTTGAAGGCCCGTAAAAGGGGGAATGCTGAACTTATTTTCACGGTTGCCTGAAAATCCATCGGAAAACCGGAATCTCCTGGTCTTATACCGTGTCTTAATGTGAACCCGGATGTTATCCCGGTTCTTATGCAATCTTTAGTTCGGGTCGATTACTCTGCCTTTCATACGTCTCTAAGAGTTAATCCGTACCTGTATACATCTATTTTTCATTTAACACGCCGGCAGGGTGTGAATCACCTGGAGGCATGTCCTGTGGATATTTCCGGAAGGTATCGGAAGGTACCTTTCTGGTTGGAAATAATCCGCGCTAATTATCTCATTATTAATTACTCAGTGGCAATAAAAAAAGCAGAAATAATGTTAAAAAATGTTTGTTTAGGCGAATATTGAACACTTATTCTGCATAATTATGCAGAAACGGACATCAGGAATAATTATGTCGGATTATGAAAAACGCATTATTTCCGGGAGTGGAAAAAATTACGGCGGTTCCGGAAATCCCGTTTTATTTATAATCAGGTTGTACACTTGTTATCCACAATTTATTCACCGCCGGTGAAACCGTAAACAGCCGAACGCAATATTAAAGGCACGGGCGGATAAACCGCCGCGGGACAGTGCGGGCGTTTCGGGACCGGCCGCAGACTCAGTCTGTTCAGACCTGCTTCCTGAAAACCGGGTTACCTTTCGACTGCTTTTTCCACACTCGGTGACAGTGTTTTTCTGTTTAGGATACGGGCGATGACAATCATGATGATTACGGCCGCAAAACCGAGAAAGAGTGGCGGAACGGTGCTGTGAAGCACCGGTCTGGCAAGTCCCGCCACCAGAGTGCCCACCAGCATGGTGGGAACGGCCCAGGCCGGGGGAATGAGTTTCGGACGGTACAGTGCCAGAACCAGAGGTATGAAGATACCGGCTCTGAGAGCCAGCGCCAGTATGTTCCAGGTCAGTATCTGTGATTCAAGATTGCACAGGGAGAAGGTGATGGTGAGTACGGAAATCAGAATAACGGTGAGACGGTTGGTTCTCAGTATCTTTCCGCTTTCGGTAATTCTGAATACCCTGGTCCATATATCTCTGGTGAGCAGGGTGCTGATGCCCAGCGTGAGTCCGGCAATGGAACTTATCAGGGCGATAATCAGAACTCCGAGGGCTGTGCCGGCGAGCGGTTCGGGAAGATAGCGCATGATGAATTCCGGCAGCGCCATGATGGGAGTTACCTCCGGATGCATGGATTTCATGTACATTGAAGCCAGTACACACGGAATTCCCACCGGAAAACTGAGTGCGGAAGCCACGAAGCAGCCGATTCTGGCGGCTTTCACATCCCTTGCGGAAAATATTGCCTGAGCATAGTTCTGGGCGCACAGAAGTCCGGCAGACATGGATATCACTGTTTCGAGAGGCTGCCAGTATCCCTGTCCGAACATGTCCAGTCCGCGGGGAATGAAATACTCTATGTCCTTCACCTCATGCAGGCCCTTTGACGCGGTATAGCCGATGACCGTCAGCATCAGCCACAGAATCACGCTTTTGAAAAGACCTGAAACGCTGGCTCCTTTGATTCCGCCGAAGTATATGTAAACGATAATCAGGAAGAACAGGATGGCACCGGCCGCGTAGATGTTTATATCCATAAGGTGGGATATGAGGTAGATGGCCGGAAGTACGGAGGCGACGGCGGCGAAGAATATGCCGCTTGAGGAAATGACGGAGGCTACGGGACCGCTGCCGGAACCGTAGGTGTTTATCAGCAGCTGGGTGATGGTTTCGCTGCCGCTTTCACGGAACCTGCGGGCGAAGAACAGGCCCATGAAGAGAAATCCGGTACCGATGCCGATGGTGAACCACCAGGCGCTGAATCCGAAGGAGAATGCCATCTGCGAAGTGCCTATGGTGGCGCCTCCGCCGATGCAGCTTCCGGCTATGGCTCCGGCCACCATGCCTGCCGATGCCCTGCGTCCGTTAAGTGAAAAGCCTTCTGCGGATCTGATTTTTCTGGCGGACCAGATGCCTGCGCCAATGATTAGACTGATGGTGGCAACCATCATGACCATCTGTATTAGTGTAACGGACATAACTGTACTCTTAATTCTGTAATAATCTGTAATCTCTGAAGCCCGACCGGTGATTTGCGCGCGTGTTTTTTTCGTTCACGCGGCGCTCCGGCTGAATGGTTTTGTCTGAATGCGTTTATCAGTCCGTTTCTGGAATTTGATTGTTATAGTTATGGTTTAAACCGGATTATCCGGCAGGGGCGGTAAAGCCCGTGATGTTATCTTTTACGGTGAGGAACCTCGTGCCGGCGTCTCCGGGGTGTTGCCGGTGAATCATCTGCAGACGTCTAAGTCCTCCGGAAAGTATTATAGATCAATTTTTTCCGCGTGATCACGGCATGGGCGGAATTGTTTCTTTATTCTTCTGTTGTATTTTCTGAAGTCTTTATGAACATGTATTCTGGCAGGCATGTAATGTTTATTCCTGTCATGTGGAGAATGTCACGAAAATAAGTTAAAATACGAACCGTAGATAAATAGGGTGATGAAAGAGAGATTACCGTGCAGGATATTCGTGAAGAACACAGGGGCGTAAGTTTTCAGAACGTAAATGAGGATGAGGCCGGCGCCAGAATTGATAATTTTCTGATAAGAGTGCTCAAGGGAGTGCCCAAGAGCATGATTTACCGTATCCTTCGTAAAGGTGAGGTAAGAGTAAACAAAAAGAGAATCAAACCGGAGTACAAGCTTCAGGCCGGGGATGAAATCAGAATTCCTCCTCTGAGAATGTCTGAAGCCAAAGTGATTCTTCCGTCAGCCAATCTTGACAGGGTCAGTGCCCTGAAGGATGCCGTTCTTTATGAAAATGACGGTCTCATGGTGATCAACAAGCCGTGCTTCATGCCCGTTCACGGCGGAAGCGGGGTTTCCTACGGGGTAATCGAGGCTCTGCGTTCCATAAGACCGGAACTTCATTTTCTGGAGCTTGCCCACCGTCTGGACAGGGAAACCAGCGGCTGTCTGATTGTGGCCAAGAAACGCAGCGTGCTGCGTCAGCTGCATGAACAGTTCAGGGAAAAGAACATGCAGAAGCAGTATCTTGCCCTGGTTCGCGGCGTGTTCAGCAAAAGAATAACCACGGTAAGAGCTCCTCTTGCCAAGAACGTGTTGATGAGCGGTGAAAGGTTGGTTCGTGTTGACGAAGTCAACGGGAAACCTTCGGTTACCGATTTTAAAATCAGGGAGAATTTCAGGGACGTGACCCTGGTGGAGGCATATCCGCATACCGGGCGTACGCATCAGATTCGCGTGCATCTTGCCTACAGGAGTCATCCGATACTCGGTGACGACAAATACGGCGACAGGGAGTTTGACCGCAGGTTTGAGGCTCTCGGGCTTGACCGCATGTTCCTTCACGCCGAACACATAACCTTTACCGATCCCGTAATCAACAGGGAAATAACCGTTTACGCGCCTTTACCCGGGGATCTGGAAAATCTGCTTTCAAATATTCGTAAGGAAGATGAGGATGGAGAGCAACATGTTTGATGACGTAAAAGCAGTTATATTTGATATAGACGGTACATTAATGGATTCCATAAGCCG
Organism: Ruminobacter sp. RM87; assembly: GCF_000701925.1. Taxonomy (NCBI): domain Bacteria; kingdom Pseudomonadati; phylum Pseudomonadota; class Gammaproteobacteria; order Aeromonadales; family Succinivibrionaceae; genus Ruminobacter; species Ruminobacter sp. RM87. Next base: position 56,640 of record NZ_JNKD01000008.1, read on the forward strand.
TATAGTTGAATGTATTAGAATATCCTGTTCAGAGGTCGGAGCCGACGTTCCATCAAACGAGGATTCCAAATCGGTTATAGGGCTGTCTCTCGGCGAGGCCATTGCCAGTATCCTTCCGGGACGAAATGAGGAAGAGGTGAGAAAGGCTGTTGAGGTATACAAGGATACCTACCTGCGTCTTGAAGCCGAAAATCCTACCACTCTTTTCGGAGATGCCTACGATGTGATATCTGAACTCAAGAAGCGCGGCTACAAGATAGGTATCGCCACCGGTAAATCCCGCAGAGGCTATGACAGGGTGATGAGCTATGTTTCCATTGCTCCGTTCATAGACGTTTCATCAACCGGGGATGAAGTGAGATCAAAGCCGGATCAGCAGATGCTGAACAGACTCAGTGATGAACTCAGAATTCCGCCGAAGGGCTGTCTGATGGTGGGGGATTCAAGTCTTGACATCTGCATGGGCGTAAACGCTCATACCCGTACCGCCGGAGTGCTTACCGGGGTTCATGACAGAAACACTCTGATGAATGCCGGCGCCGATGCGGTGGTTAACACTCTTTCAGATCTCCTTGATCTTCTGCCGGGAACCGGAAACTCTGTCGGAATGCGGTAGGATAACGTCTGGTTTAAGGATGATTTTTTCAGAGCCTGAAGTTTGCACTTCAGGCTTTTTTTCGCAGACTCCGGTTAAATCGGACTTAACATGCATTTTCGGGATAAATGTTTTTGAAAATCAGGTTTTTTCCAATAAACTTTATATTAAGGAAGAGTCCTGACGGGCTTTCCGGAAAGTCAGGTTTTTGCGCACTGACGGCCTGAGTGAGCATGGATTTACCGTATCCGTAACCGCAGGAAGGAGAGTTTATGACGGAAAACACTGTTTCAGAATCCGGAAACAAAGATAAGAATCCCGGCGAGGCTGCGGATTGCAGACCTCTGGAGGTTAATATAAGACATGCCAGAGTACTGCGTTCTGCTCTGGACTACTGGCATGAAACCGGCCTGCTTTCCGATGAGCAGCTTAAAACCCTTAATGCCAGCATCAGAGTCGGAATAAACTGGCGCAGAATAATTTTTCATTTCACGTGGATTGCCGTGTGCTGCATGATTATTGCGGTCGGATCACTTTTTTGCAGTGACCTGATTGTCAGACTGATGAATAATACCCCGGCAGCCGTAAAAACCGTGGGGGCCTTTGCCATGGCCGCGGGATTTATCTGCTCTGGACTTGTACAGAAGGAAAAATCTCCGGAATACGTAAAAACGTACAGCCTGCTTCTAGTGCTCGGATGCCTGTGCATCGCCTCGGGGCTGTTTTGTTTCGGTATGGCGCTGAACCTGCCTGAAGCCGGCATGGTGTGGATGATGATGGTCGGGTGCTTTGTGTACGGCGCGGTTGCGTGGTTCGGAAAGTCCGGACTGGTGTGGCTCTTTGCCCTGATATCATTCTGTAACTGGCTGGGCTGCTCCAGCGGCTACAGTTTCGGCGCATACTGGCTGGCCATAAAGGAGCCGTACAGATTTCTGATATTCGGCGGTCTGCTTACGTTACTGACCTGCTGGCCGGTTTCAGCCGGAATACTGCAGTCCCGAGATCTGCTCGGCATGAGCAGAGCGTACGGCATTCTGGTTTCGTTTATGGCACTGTGGTTTCTGTCCATTTTCGGCGACTCGAATCCGGAACTGTTCTTCTGGGCACTCGTTCTCGGAGCGGTGGCGCTCTACGCCATCTGGTTAGGCGTAAAGACGGAAAGCAGAATGCTTCTGGGATTCGGATGCGCATTCATGGGAATTGATCTGTATACCAAGTATTTTGAATACTTCTGGGACAGACTGCATGTGTCGATATTCTTCTTCCTTTCCGGTGCGGGACTTTTGATCGGTATAAAATGCATCAGAAAATTCATCATTGACAGAGAAAAAGGAAGAGTGGTGTCTGACGACTGACGGAAAGCTCTCGGACAGCCGGTGAAAAAGCTGTTGAAAAAACATCCGCGGAAATCCGGATATTCCGCAGACATCGTTATTCAGCTGAAAAAACCGGCTGTGAGTAAACCTGTGAGTATTTTAGAGGTCAGTTAATAGTCAATTTGTAATTTTTAATTTTTTTCTTTGACTATAATTTGTTTTTTATATATCATAGCGACACTATGCAAAAAGTGAAAATCCCACAGAAAGTGGACCCTCGATATACAGCAGCCAAAAGACTGGACTACGTTGGTATTATTCCAAAGGAAAAGTTGGAAAGACTGCAGGGTATAGTAGAGGAAATTGTTGAAGATGCTGAGGTCAGACTGACTTTCGGTGTCGATTTGCAGGGTATAACAGCAATTGAGGGCAGTGTTGGTACTGCTGTGAAGTGTGTATGCCAACGTTGCGGTGAACTCTTTGACTTGAAATTAAATTCCGAGATTCGCTACACTCCCGATCTGAAAAAGGTTGAGGAGCTTGGATTGGAGGATTTATATGATTACGTCGAAGTCGATGAATTCGGTGAAGTCGATTTATACCAGATTCTGGAAGACGAACTGATTCTCTCATTGCCTTCCTCTCCCAGACATGAGGATGCCGATTGTCCGGAAGGCGGAAAGGAATGGGTGGCTGGCGAATTCATAGAGCCGGAGAAAGCCAACCCTTTTGCGGTTTTGAGTAAATTAAAGAGTAAGTAAATTAGGAGAAGGCAATGGCCGTTCAACAGAATCGTAAGTCTCGTTCACGTCGCGATATGCGCAGATCACATGATAGTTTAGCTACCCCAACTGTATCTGTGGATAAGACCACTCAGGAATACCATTTACGTCACAACGTAACCGCTGACGGTTACTACCGTGGTGTTAAGGTAATTAACAAGTAATCTGAGTAAATAAAGCAGATCACCTTGGAAGGTATTACTGTAGCACTAGATCTAATGGGGGGCGATTTCGGCCCCCGAGTGTCAGTGCCTGCTATCAAGCAGGCACTGGCGTTTTATTCTGATCTGAATGTTCTGGCGTTCGGTAAGGAAGATCTGGTGCTGGATCTTTTCAGAAAAGAGAAGCTGACAGGCAATTCCAGGGTTGAACTGATAAATACTGCCGATGCCGTCGAGGGAAATGAGAATCCTATTCATGCACTGAGACACAAAAGGCAGTCATCAATGTGGGCGGCTATTGAAGCCGTTTCTACTAAAAAGGCCATGGCAGCTGTGAGTGCCGGAAATACCGGTGCTATGGTGGCGATAGCCAACCACCTCCTCGGAAACATTCCGGGAATTCACCGCAGCGCACTGGTAAAAGTGCTTCCTACATTAAATAAGAAGGGGACAGTTTTTCTGGATTTGGGCGCGAATCTTTACTGCGATCAGGATACTCTGTTCCAGTTTGCCCTGATGGGATCAATTCTGGCTTCCGACTACCTGAATATTGGAAATCCGAGAGTTGCTGTTTTAAATGTGGGACGCGAGGCTATAAAGGGGACTGATGTAATTCAGGGTGCGTCTGCGCTTCTGAGTCAATGTAAAAATCTGAACTACATCGGGTTTGTGGAAGGTAATGATATTTTCGGCAGTGCCGCAGATGTTATAGTTACCGACGGATTTTCAGGAAATATAGCCCTGAAAACCGCAGAAGGTCTTTATCGTGTGATAGAACAGCGATTATACGGATTTTCTGTTTTGCACAAACTGCTCAAACCTATAAAATATCTTCTTAAAAAACGTATAACTGATATGCAGCCTGATGAATTTAACGGATCATCTCTTCTGGGACTTAACGGTGTTGTCGTTAAAAGTCACGGGGCTGCTGACTGTAATGCTTTAGTGAGTGCAATCGCTCAGGCCAGATCTGAAAGTATTAATCAGGTGCCTAAGCATATTGCTGATTGTTTGGTTAAGTTAAAGGGCGCATAGAACTCTATGTACAGTAAAATTCTCGGTACAGGCAGCTACGTTCCTCCTAAGGTTCGTACCAATGCCGATCTTGAAAAAATGGTTGAAACCAGTGATGAGTGGATTGTTGAAAGAACCGGTATTAGAGAGCGCCGAATAGCTGAAAATGAAGATACTGTTTCAGTAATGGCTTACAAGGCTGCCGTAAAGGCTGTTGAAGCCGCTGGCATCACCGCTGACGATCTTGATCTTATCATTGTCGGAACCACCAGTGCTCCGAACGCTTTCCCTTCCGCAGCCTGTCAGGTACAGGCCATGCTGGGAACAAAGGGACAGCCCGCCTTTGACGTGGCGGCAGCCTGCAGCGGTTTCTCATACGGTTTAAGCATTGCCGATTCATACATAAAGGCCGGTACTGCCAGAAAGGCTCTGGTTATCGGTGCTGACGTAATGTCTTCAGCATGTGATCCTAACGACAGAACCACCATCATTCTTTTCGGTGACGGTGCCGGTGCCGCCGTTATCGGTGCCAGTGAAGAACCGGGCATCTATTCCGCCACCATTCACGCCGACGGCTCATACGGTGATCTGCTCAAGCTGCCTAACGTAAACCGTCTCAACCCTGAAATCGGCTGGCTCTACATGAAGGGCAACGAAGTATTCAAGGTGGCGGTAAACACCTTGAGTCACGTGGTTACCGAAACAATGGAAGAAAACTCCATTGACCGCAGCGAACTCAAATGGCTTGTTCCTCATCAGGCAAATCTCCGTATTATCGCGGCCACCGCACGCAAGCTGGCCCTGCCTATGGAACAGGTTATAGTAAATCTTGATAAATACGGTAATACTTCAGGCGCATCCGTACCTATCGCACTTGATGAAGGCATCAGAGACGGCCGCATCAAGAGAGGCGACCTGATTCTTCTTGAATCATTCGGCGGCGGTTTTACCTGGGGCAGTGCTTTAATTAAATACTAGGAGTTGTTTATATGGCTAATTTTGGTTTTGTGTTCCCGGGTCAGGGTTCACAGTCTGTAGGTATGCTTAAGGAACTTTCAGAATTATATCCTGTAATCAAGAATACCTTTGCTGAAGCTTCAGAAGTTCTAGGCTATGATCTCTTTGATCTCGTTATGAACGGACCTGCTGAAGAACTCGGCAAGACCTACAAGACTCAGCCTGCCTTACTGACAGCTTCTGTTGCCTTATACAGACTGTGGCAGGAAAAGAGTTCCTTAAAGCCTGCAGTTATGGCCGGTCATTCACTCGGTGAATACAGTGCCCTCGTCTGTGCAGGCGTTATCGATTTCAAGGATGCCGTAAAGCTGGTCAAGCTTCGCGGTGAATTCATGCAGGCTGCCGTTCCTGCAGGCGTAGGCGCCATGGCCGCAGTAATCGGTCTTGCCGATGACGTTGTCATCAAGGCATGTGCCGAAGCCGCAGGTTCACAGGTATGCTCGGCAGTAAACTTCAACTCACCAGGTCAGGTTGTTATCGCCGGTAACAAGGAAGCTGTGGACAAGGCTTCAGAAGCTCTGAAGGCTGCAGGTGCCAAGCGTGTTCTTCCGCTTGCCGTAAGCGTTCCTTCACACTGCGCCCTCATGAAGAGCGCTGCCGATGAACTGGCCAAGGAACTTGCAAAGGTTGAATTCAGGGTTCCTTCCGTTCCTGTAATCAACAATGTTGACGTGGCAAAGGTTACCGATGCGGATTCAATAAGGGATGCCCTGGTAAGACAGCTTTACAGTCCCGTACGCTGGGTAGAAACCGTTCAGTCTGCTTCCGCAGAAGGTATCAAGACCATGATTGAAGTAGGTCCTGGTAAGGTTCTGTCAGGTTTAATCAAGCGCATTGATAAGGAAGTTAACGCAATTTCTTTAAATGATGCCGCAACTTTAGACGCAGCTCTGACTGCAGTCGCCTAAGTAAAGGAGAAAATATGGATTTTTCAGGTAAGGTTGTACTTGTAACAGGTGCTTCAAGAGGTATTGGTCGTGCCATCGCTGAAAGCTTTGCCAAGCTCGGTGCAAAGGTCTGCGGTACTGCTACTTCAGAAAGCGGTGCTGCCAAGATTTCTGAATATCTCGGTGAAAACGGCACCGGTCTGGTACTCGATGTTTCTTCTCAGGAATCAGTAGACAAGTGTCTCGAAGCCGTAAAGAACGCTTTCGGTGACGTTGATATTCTGGTTAACAATGCCGGTATCACCCGCGACAATCTGTTAATGCGCATGAAGGATGAAGAATGGGATGCCATCATCAACACCAATCTTGCAAGTGTTTACAGAATGTCAAAGGGCGTTCTCAGACCGATGATGAAGAAGCGTTCAGGCAGAATCATTTCCGTAAGTTCCGTAGTAGGTCTGATGGGTAATCCGGGTCAGTGCAACTACGCTGCTGCCAAGGCCGGTTTAATCGGTTTCTCAAAGAGCCTTGCAAAGGAAGTTGCATCACGCGGCATTACCGTTAACTGTGTGGCTCCGGGCTTTATCGCTACCGATATGACCGCTGCTCTTACCGAAGACCAGAAGTCAGCCATTCTGACTCAGGTTCCTGCAGGCAAGCTCGGCGACCCTCAGGATATCGCCAATGCGGTACTGTTCCTTGCTTCCGACATGGCTTCATACATTACCGGTGAGACCATCAGCGTAAACGGCGGCATGTACATGTAGTATATTTTTAGTATATTAGTGACATAGGACAGTTTTTTTAATATTTTACTAGATATACTAGATATAAATAGCTATAATGAGCTAAATTAAATGAGATTCATAACCCGTAAGGGTTTGTATATTAACACGATAATCGTAAATAGGATTAATATAAATGAGTAATATTGAAGAACGCGTTAAGAAAGTAATCGTTGAACAGCTCGGTGTTAACGAAGATGAAGTTGTATTATCAGCTTCTTTCATCGACGACTTGGGTGCTGACTCTCTTGATACCGTAGAATTAGTTATGGCATTAGAAGAAGAATTCGATACCGAAATCCCTGACGAAGATGCTGAAAAGATCACTACCGTTCAGAGCGCTATCGACTACATCGAAGCACATCGCAAGTAATAGCTACTTAATGTAGTTTTTCCGTGATATTAAAGAAGAGCGTTTTAGTGATTAACTGAACGCTTTTCTTGTTTAGGTCTTTTTAATTTGTACGGAGGCAATCTGTGTCAAAACGCAGAGTTGTAATAACTGGTCTTGGTATGCTCTCTCCGGTAGGTAACACCGTTGAAGAAGCATGGAAGAATTTATTAGCCGGTAAGAGCGGTATCTCTCTTATCGATCATTTTGATACTACTGATTTTCCAAGCAAAATTGCTGGTCTGGTAAAAGACTTTGATTCTGAAAAGTTTGGTATCAATAAGAAAGACAGCCGTAAGATGGACCTGTTCATCCAGTACGGTATTGCAGCAGCCTTAATGGCTTTTGAGGATTCAGGTCTTGAGATTACTCCGGAAAATGCTCCTCGTGTAGGTTGTGCAATTGGTTCAGGCATCGGCGGTCTCGGTCTTATCGAAAAGAATGCAGAAGCCCTGATTGAAGGCGGTCCTCGCAAGATCAGTCCATTCTTTGTTCCATCAACCATTATCAACATGGTTTCCGGTCATGTATCAATCAGAACCGGTGCACGCGGTCCAAATGTTGCTACCGTAACTGCATGTTCATCAGGTACTCATGCCATCGGTCTGAGTGCACGTCTGATTCAGTACGGCGACGCAGACGTAATGATCTGCGGCGGTGCCGAAAAGGCTTCAACCCAGATGGGTATCGGCGGTTTCTGTGCCCTCAAGGCATTATCAACCCGCAATGACGATCCGGAAAAGGCAAGCCGTCCATGGGATATTGATCGTAACGGTTTCGTGTTAGGTGACGGTGCCGGTGTACTGATCCTCGAAGAACTTGAACACGCCAAGGCCCGCGGTGCCAAGATCTACGCAGAACTCGCCGGTTTCGGTATGAGTTCAGACGCATTCCACATGACTGCTCCTCCGGATGACGGTGCAGGTGCGGCTCTTGCCATGCAGAACGCTATTCATGACGGCGGAATTACCGCTGATAAGGTTGGCTATGTAAACGCTCACGGTACTTCTACTCACCTCGGTGACCTCGCTGAAATCCGTGCCGTCAAGGCAACCTTCGGTGATTCAATTTCCACCGTTCGCGTAAGCTCAACCAAGTCAATGACTGGTCACCTCTTGGGTGCTGCCGGTGCAATTGAAGCAGTAATCACCACTTTAGCAGTACGTGATCAGATCTGCCCTCCAACCATCAATCTGGTAAATCCGGATCCTGAAGTTGAAGGCATCAATCTGGTTCCTAATGTTGCCCAGAAGGCTGAATTTGATTATGCATTATCAAATTCATTCGGCTTCGGCGGTACCAACGGTTCATTACTGTTCAAGCGTTACGCTGAATAATCAGTTTTATTAAACTTAATTTGAAGGGACGGCTCAGCTGTCCCTTTTTTTGTATTAATAAAAAACCGCACGGTCCCGGCCCCGGAAGGAATCCGAAAAGGAGTACCCTAAACTTTGTTGCAATTCATATGTTTAGGCGTCATAAGACCGAATTTCAAATAACATGAGGTTCGGTCTTATTATTTCTCTATTTCACTCAGGATAATATCCAATTCGTCAAAAGACTGTATGTTGTCGTCTTCGTCTGTTTCCTCTTCTTCTTTCGAGAGCTTTCCAAATATTTCCGTAGAAGGCTTAGGGATGTTCAATGCTTCCATTATTCTTCTCTGAACACCGGTTACGGGAGTGTAATAACAACCTTCCCTGAATACCGTCTGTTCGATGGAATCCAGATTTGCCAGCAGCTTGTTATCAGAATCATAAGGCATTTTCATGCCGTTGGCGGTTGCGTGCTTTACTCTCTG
>NZ_JNKD01000009.1:0-64979 GCF_000701925.1 Ruminobacter sp. RM87
AATTACCGATTCAAATAACTGGTATTTTTAAAAGTGAATCACGATGGCAAATTCTTTAGTAATTTTAAAAGTTCTCACAATGATTTGGCGAAAAACTCGAAAGTCAGGTTATATAGAGTTAGCATTTAGTAGTCAAGCTAGAAAGTTTAAGAAAATCACATTTTTGCATCAACTTAAACGATTGTTAATTACGTTATAGCTACCTCGATTTGTGTATAAGTAGTTTTGTGTTGTGTATATATATGGATGGATAACCATTAATTCTGAATAAATAATATGTATTTATACAAACTTGATAAAATTCAATTATTCAATAGCATACGATCACAAATAGAAATAAATGCAAAGAAGAAAATGATTTTAGTATGTTTTTGGGAAAAATTGTGCGTAAGTTACTTGTTATTCAGGTATAAATTTAGCGTTCAAACTGTGGATAAGTTACTTGTGTTGTTGTATAATCCCATACTGCTTTTTTAAGTAACTTTAGCTGAAATTGCACATTATTAAAGAGGTTGTATCTTGGCTAGTCTTGAACTTTGGGAAAATGTAAAAAGATACTTGTTTTCCCTGCCTTTGAACAGGTCACTGGCAAAATTAAAAATTTTTCTGAGAACTGCAAACGTAGTTATTCAAGATAATACTTTTTCAATTCTTGTACCAAATAGAATGATAAAGGGATTATTAGTAAATGAATTTATGGATTCTATCGTGGAAGCTGTACGTTATGTTTCCAACAAGAATTACAATGTTGCCATTGAAGTTCAGTCTGAATTTAGCGTTAATAAGAGTGTTAATTTAAATTCTCCTGTACGCGTGGGAGGCAATATTGTTAATAACATGTCTCGTCAAGTTCCTGAACCTCAGGTAGAGAACAGAGCTCATTCATATCAGGATAATCAGTTCAACAACTCTGGAATGAGACTGAGTCAAAATGTCGGTGGAACGTACGCCAATAACAGAATTCTGGAAAGTGAAGTTTATCAGAATAATTATCAGCAAATAAAACCAAGGGGAAACTATTCTGATTTGCAAGAATTGAATGCCTCAGAGATACTTCCTCATAATGTCATTGAACAGAACGCAAATTGTGCTCCTGAAAATAATGTAAATGATATATATCCATTGGAAAACAACAGTCTGTATGAAAATAGTTCTGTCGATTTTGATCAGACCGAGTCATACTCCATGGATGATTTCAAGAATAATATATTCTATAAATCTGTAAACATTCAAAAGGACAAGAATTTTGATAACTTTGTTGAAGGTCCAACAAATCAGAATTTATGCACAAATGGTAAACTTGTTGCTAAAGATCCAGGTAATTCGCAACGTAATCCTTTCTTCATATGGGGGGATTCAGGTTTAGGAAAGACTCATATTCTTAATGCTATAGCCAATGAAGTTGCCAGTAGACATCCTGAAAAGAAGATAATTTTAGTAACATTAGACAGGTTTTATCAGGATTTTCTGCGCGCTGTGAATGATTATAAAAGAGGTGGAATAAATTCAGCTACCTACAACAACTACAAGTCTTTTTACAGAAGTGCAGATGTTTTTTTCATAGATGATATTCAACAGTTAGAAAATACTGTAGGACTTACCAAGGATTTTATTACATTGTTTGATGAAATCGTATGTTCTAATGTTCAGCTTATATTTGCAGCAAGTCAGCATCCTGCTAATTTCAGAAAACTGGATAGTCGCATCAGAAACAGAATTTCATCAGGTGTAGTTATAAAAGTTGAACCTCCTGATAAAGATACAAGAGAGAGAATCATTGTTGAAAAGATTAAAGAAATGAATCTCTCATTTGATAATCAGAGTATTGTTTTCCTTGCGAATAAATTCCAAACAAATATACGAGTTCTTGAAGGTCATATAAAAACTATAGGAGCTTATGTAACTGGTACTGCCGGAAAAATACAGACGGTTACTGTTGATGTTGTAAAGGAAGCATTGAAAGATTCACTAAATGCCCATGCAAAGCTTCAGACTGTAGATAATATTAAACAGGTTGTAGCTGAATATTATGGAATTACTGTTAAAGATATTGATTCTTCAGCAAGACCAAAATCAATTGCTTACGCTAGAATGATGGCTATGGCATTGGCCAGAGAATTAACAAAGGCAAGTTACCCTAGTTTAGGAAAACAATTTGGCAATAAAGATCATTCAACTGTTATTAACGCATGGAATAAAGTTAATAAAATGATTGCAGAGAACGACCCTCAGTACAGAGAAGACTGGGAGAATCTGAAATTACAGTTAACAGAGTAAAAAATTAACAAAAGGAAGAAGTAATAATGTTTAAGTGTAGCATTGGAAGAGAAGATTTATTAAAGCCTTTAGGACATATTTCTGGTGTGGCCGGAAATACTGCTAATAATCCTATTACTTCTAACGTTTTGCTTGAAATTTTGCCGAACGACGGAACCGTTATTAAAGATGCAAAATATAAGTTACGCATGGTTTGTACAGATACAGAAATCCAAATGTCTACTGAAGTAGGTTTATTCTGTGATGATATAAAGGAAGGGAAAACTACAGTAAATGTAAAAATTCTTCTCGAAATACTGAAGAAATTGCCTGACGGAGCTTATGTTAATTTTGTTGATGACGGTACTGATGACAAATTACTTCTATCCTCAGGCAAGTTCAAGTCAAATATGGTTACCATAGACGCAGAATACTTTCCAGCAATAGAGTGTCTTGATCCTTTATATGAATTAAAGATTGAATTAAACGAACTGTTGAATGTTATGAAGACAACAAAGTTCTCCATGGCTGCAGAGAGTTATCGTGTATTTTTGAAAGGAATGAGATTTGCTGTAGTAGGCTCAGACAATATGGGACTTGATATAATTACTGCTGATGGTCATAGAATGAGTTTACAGAAGGGGAGATTGGTTGAACCTTGTAATATACCTGTTACTGTCGATGACAATGGTTTTATTTTCCCTAAGAAAGGTGTCGATCAGTTAATTTCCATGATGTCTACTATGAAGGAATCTGTTGAAGATGATACAGTAGTGACGCTCAAGATTAACAAGAATAGCCTCCAGACTACAGTAAATGGAATCTCATTATTAAGCATTCTGATAGATGCTAAATATCCAGATATTACTTCTATTTTACCTAACAACTGTAATCGTGTTCTTGTTGTTGACAGAAAACTATTCCAAGACACAGTTATGCGTGTTTCTATTATGAGTAATTCACTAAATAAAGCTGTTGAAATGGTTATTAATAATGGCCTCTTTACTATAAAAGCAAAGAATTCAAACCATGAAGAAGCTAAGGATGATATTGATTACGTGAGTTATACCGGTGATAACTTTGAAATTGCATTTAACTCTGAATATTTAAATAATATCTGCAGTGTAATATCAACTTCAAAGATGAAGATTTCATTATCAAAATCTTCCAATAATCTTCTTATTGAACCTATGGCTGATGAGAATGAAGAACAAAGTTATGCCAAGTATATTGTAAGTAGAATTATTGTTTAATATCCTTTTTTAATATATGTTTTTAAAGATGTTGGTTGTTTGTATTTTTGAGCAGCTGACATCTTTTGTTTTTATATATTCAAATTTAAAATCACAATGATATGTTTATACGTAAAGTAAAATTAACAAACTTCAGAAATTTTATATCAACCTCGATAATGGTGGGGAAGGGGGTTAATTTTTTTTACGGCGAAAATGGTTCCGGTAAAACATCCATCTTGGAAGCTATTAATTATATTTCACAGGCAAGGTCTTTTAGGGCTAATAAAAATTCCACAATCATAAATCATGAGGCTAAGGAGTTTGTTTTATTTTCTGAGTTATTTAAAGAATCAAAAGATTTTGTTTCTCGTTTGGGAATAGTAAGGAATTATTTAGGAGATATAAAAGTTAATTTTAATGGTGTCCCATTAAATAGAGTGGCTGATTTGGCCAATAACGTCTGTATACAAGCAATTGTTCCAAACGGATTATCGTTGCTTGAAGCAGGGCCTGCTATTAGGCGTAGTTTCATAGATTGGGGATGCTTTTATCATTTTAATGATTTTTCGGAAATAAGTTCTGACTTCAGAAAAATTATTAGACAGCGAAACATTCTATTAGCCAATAAATCTTCTAAAGATTACCTTGAATATTGGAACAATTGCTTTGCTGAGATATCTCAAAGAGTGACTGAAAAAAGAGTTGAATATTTAACTATATTTAATAATTATGCAAATGATATTACAAGTAGGTTTTTACCAAATATAAAAATCTCATTGGAATTAGTTCCGGGACATAAGTTAGGAATTTCTGATTTTTTATCTCAACTATCATCTCATTCAGGTCGTGAATATGCAATGGGTTATTCGTTATTCGGACCTCAAAAAGCAGATTTGTGTATTAAAGTAAACAACAAACCTTCACTCGACATTCTATCAAGAGGGCAGCAAAAGCTATTAGTTATTGCATTAAAGTTTGCTCAGGGAATAGTTTATCAGAATCTAATGAATACCAATTGTGTTTATATAATCGATGATATAGCCTCTGAACTCGATACGAATAGTCTGTATAAAGTTTATGAGCTTGTAGATGAGCTTTCAGATAATAACCAATTTTTTATTACTAGTTTAGATAAAGATCATCAGAAGTTTACATCAAAATTTCATAATGAAATAAAAATGTTTCACGTGGAACATAATGATATTCATGAAAGTGATTTGGTGTGAAAAATTCAACTTTTTTGCAGTAATTATTAAATTAGGGATAGTCAATAAAATACTTTATTTAATTTTTTTTAATTTAATGATTTTACGTTTAAAACAGATGTTGTGATGCAATAATCTCTTTTTTTATTTGCTTTCTTGATAGTTTATTCTTTTTTTAGATTAGGCTGTATTTACCTAATTTTCCAGGTATCTGTGTTATATCTTAGCTGTGATTATTATTTTGAAAAAATAGATACACCAATTGCAGCAGATATGGGATTACGGATAGTTAAGGATCTATTTACTCATAAGAACTTACCATTCATTTTATGATAAATAGGTTGAGTTGAAATTTCTATAATGGAATGATTTTAAATCCGGTTATACCCTTAGCTAGAATTAATATTTCACGTGAAACAATTGTTGAAGCATAATTAGGTAACATATAAGTCTGCAGATAGGGGAGGGGAGTATATTAGTGTAATGTGAGAAATTGAAATAGGTAGAATTAAAAATAATTTAATGATCTGTTTTTGAGTGTTGCTTTGTAAAATTGTACTAAAATACTTTTCATAATAGAAGCGTGAATTTAGCATATAAATATTAAAATTTGGCAGGGAATTATTATTAAAGAGGATTATCTATGGGGACATCCGGAAGGGTATCAAATCAGCTTTTAGCAGTGAAGAAGACAACCGCATTGATACTTGCTGGCGGTAGGGGATCTCGTTTGCGAGAGTTAACTGATATTAGGGCAAAGCCTGCTGTTCATTTTGGAGGTAAGTTTCGTATTATTGATTTTGCGTTATCTAACTGTTTGAATTCTGGTATAAGAAAGATGGGGATAATGACTCAATATAAATCTAATTCTCTTCTTAGTCATATTCAAGATGGCTGGTCCTTTCTTAATAATAACCATATGGGCGAGTTTGTTAGGGTTTTACCTGCACAGCAAAGAATTGATGAAGTTCATTGGTATCAGGGAACTGCTGATGCCGTGTATCAGAACATAGATATTCTACAATCTTATAATAATGAATATGTACTGATTTTGTCGGGTGACCATGTATATAAGATGGACTATTCTCTTATGCTCATGGATCATATTAAGAGTATTTGTCCTTGCTCAATTGCCTGCATTGAAGTTCCAAGAAACGAGGCTACTGCATTTGGATGCATGCAGGTTGATGATAATAATATGATAGTTGATTTTATAGAAAAACCAAAAGATCCTCCATCAATACCAGGCAATTCAGACAAATCACTTATCTCAATGGGAATATATATGTTTGAAGCTTCTTTCCTATATAATCTATTGGAAGAAGATCATAATGATCCGAATTCATCTCATGATTTTGGTAAGGATATTATTCCTAAAATTGTAAAACAAGGAATCGTTCATGCTCATAATTATTCCTTAAGCTGTGTTAGAAATCAGTCTAAGGAACAGATTTGCTATTGGCGTGATGTCGGAACCGTAGATAGTTTTTGGAGTGCAAATCTTGATTTAACAGATGAATCTCCGGATTTGGATATATATGATGAAAATTGGCCAATATGGACAAAAGCCTCCCAATTACCACCAGTAAAATTTATTAAAGATTCCTTGGGCAATAGATCTGTAAATGTAAATTCAGTAATATCCGTTGGATGTGTAGTATATGGTTCTGAAATATTAAACTCCGTGCTTTTCGATTCTGTTACCGTTGAACAGGAAAATCTTCTTGAGCAGGTAGTAATATTTCCATCGGTAATTATTCATAAAGGGTGTCGTATACGAAAAGCTATAATTGAACGTGGATGTGAAATACCTGAAGGCATGCAAATTGGCTATGACTTAGAAGAGGACAGAAAGTTCTTTTACGTATCTCCTAAAGGTGTGGTTTTAGTAGATATGAATATGCTTAAGAAATATAAAGAACATTTTTCTACATCAAAAATTTAATAAATAAAAAAACAGGCATTATGTTTC
The DNA here is from genome assembly GCF_000701925.1 of Ruminobacter sp. RM87. NCBI lineage: Bacteria > Pseudomonadati > Pseudomonadota > Gammaproteobacteria > Aeromonadales > Succinivibrionaceae > Ruminobacter > Ruminobacter sp. RM87. Next base: position 6,669 of record NZ_JNKD01000009.1, read on the forward strand.
ACGTGAAACAATAGGTGTCGTTAACTGAAGTTTGTAAAAATTCAAAAGGTCTGAAATTGTCATTTCAGACCTTTGTTAATATGTCATTATTAATGACATGGTATTATCTAACTTCTAAAAAGGAATGATATTTTATTTTTAGAAGTTGTTACACTTTTATCTCATAATTTTAAATTTATTCGTATAAAGTCATTGCTGCAATGTCTGTCATATAGTTTATGAAATTCACTCTATGCATTTTTATTTTTCTTACTTCATACAACAAAAAGTAGTTAGGTATCGAGGACTAATCTGTGGTATAACTGATGTTAGTTACTATTCTTTGTTCTTGATTAAGAGTAAAACAGTAGATATCAAAATTTAAGAATCTCGTTTAACTCAACGTAAGTTAACTCATGGTACTTATCATCTGAATATTTCTAACTTAAGTGTCACGTAGGAGTGATATCAATACTGCTAAGGTTTAATCATTGGGTAATTACATGCTGATAGCAAATTACAATCATTCCAGATAGAAATGTATTATCTTTTTGTTAGCTTCGGTAGGTATCTTATTGATTTAAAAAGAAGAGTGAATAATTAAATTGAACATTATGTTAAATTCTAAAATAGGGAACAATGTTCCACGTGAAACAAATAAATTAGAGCAATAATTGTTCTACATTAGAACAATAAGAGTTTTTAATTATAATTATTCAAATTAATTGTTGAATTTTAAAAATAATAGTGTAAGATAAAACTGTTATTTCAATGCGTCTTTAGCTCAGCTTGGTTAGAGCATCACCTTGACATGGTGGGGGTCGTTGGTTCGAGTCCAATAAGACGCACCATTTCTTCATCAGACTTTCAAAAGTTATTTCATAAAAAATCTTCAAGCATTTGATTGATAAATAATTGACCTTTTTCTGTTATTGTGATTTTATCTTTTTCAATTGTTACAAGATTATCTTCAGAATATTTTTCGAATAGATACCTAATATTGTTAAATGACAAACCTGTGTAGTTTTCGTATTCATTTATGGATAGAGGAGTGAATAATCTTAATCTGTTAAGAAAATATTCAAATGGTATATTCTGCTCAGGAATTATTTCATTGGATAAATATATCTCCTGAGGTTGATTTTCTAATAGATTGTTTATATATGTGCAGGTATTCTCAATCCTGGATTGTCTGCGTATTTTATTGTTTATAGTCAATTTACTGTGAGCACCGGCACCAGCTCCCAAATAATCACCAAAAGTCCAATAATTAACATTATGCTTACATTGATATTCTTTCTGAGCAAATGCACTGACCTCGTAGTGATGATAACCGCTAGATTTTAGTAAATCATAACCTTCGATGTAAATTGAATCAATAACATCCTCATCAGGAAGAGAAGGTATACTTTCAGCATAAGCGGTTCCTTCTTCTATGGTAAGCTGATACCATGATATGTGTCTAGGGTTAAGGGATATTAATTCTTTTAAATCATTTATCGCATCAGCATATGTTTGTCCAGGTAGAGAATGCATTAAATCCAAATTAAAGTTGTCATAGTATTTGCTTACGGTTTCCGCTACCTTGATAGCTTCTTTTCGTGTATGAATGCGATGAAGTATTTTTAGAAATTTATCGTTAAGACTTTGGATGCCAATACTGAGTCTGTTTATTCCGATTTCTCGATAATTTCGAATATCGTCAGATGATACGGTACCTGGATTTGCTTCCATACTGATCTCAGCATCAGCGGAAATAGTAAACAATTTATTTACTGCATTTAAAATCTGATCAATTTTCTTGGGTGAGAAAAGGGTGGGGGTGCCTCCGCCTATATAAATTGTTTCAACTAATCTATTGCTAGTTAGTTCTGAGTATAAACTGAGTTCATGAATCAAAGCTTCAACGTATTTATCTACAATTTCTTTTGAAGATATTTTTTCTGAAAAGAAATCACAGTACGGACACTTTCGTATACAGAATGGAATGTGTATGTATAAACCCAGTTTAGGAATGATCATATCTATGCACCAAATTTCTTTAAAAGAACGTCAAGCATATCATGCATTGCCTGACCTCGATGGCTCAATTTATTTTTTAGTTCAGGAGATATTTCAGCTGCAGTTTGTCCTAGTAGAGGTATAAGGAAAGAAGGATCATATCCAAAACCATTTTTACCTTTTTTTTCTAAAATGATTTTTCCTTCCCATGATCTCTGGCAGATTACAGGGGTAGGATCAAATTCATTTTTCATAAAGACCAAAACGCACCAGTATCTTGCCGTTCTTTGATTTTCTGGAAAAGCAGAAACTTCCTCAATTAGTTTATTTAGATTTTCCTCATCTGTTGCATGTTCACCACTGTATCTTGAAGAATATACACCTGGTCTTCCGTTAAGACAGTCAACTTCAATTCCAGAGTCGTCAGCGATAGCAGGAAGACCTGAGTATTTTGCTGCATTCCGTGCTTTAATTATCGCATTCTCTACAAAGGTAGTTCCGGTTTCTTCTGGAGTAGGAACGTTGAATCTGCTCTGCGGAATTATTTCAATATCAGTCAATTCCAACATTTTATTGAATTCTGCACACTTGGCTTTGTTTCCTGTTGCCAATACAATTTGTTTTCCTAAAGTACTCAATTTATTTCTCTTTAAATTATTCTACGTAGTCACTCTTGTATTCATTATCAAAGAATACTATTTGCGATTAGTATACGCATAAAAGATAGTAATTTCTATAAAAAAGGGAATCACCATATGTAGTGATTCCCTTTTACCAATCTAATTCAGACTATAGATGTTTAATTTAAACAGCTTCAGTTTCAGAAGTTTCTGAAATCTTTTTTCTTGGCTTGTATTTAGTAAAGTATCTCATTACCAATACAAAGAAAATTGGAACGAAGAATACGGCTAAAACTGTTGCTGACAGCATACCACCTATAACGCAGATACCTATTTCATTACGACCTGCAGCACCGGCACCTGTACTTATTGCTAAAGGCAGAACACCAAGTATAAATGCAAATGATGTCATGAGAATAGGGCGCAAACGTATGCGGGATGCTTCTACCACTGCGTCTGTCAGACGATGTCCTTTATCATATAATTCTTTGGCGAATTCTACGATAAGAATAGCATTCTTTGCTGATAAACCGATAGTGGTTAATAAACCAACTTGGAAATAAACATCGTTCTCAAGAGGCTGGCTCCAAGGAATTAAGAATGGGAACATCTGAGTCAGGAAGGCTGCACCAACGGCACCAACCACACCTAAAGGTACAACAAGCATTACAGCGAATGGGATGCTCCAGCTTTCATAGAGAGCTGCCAGACATAAGAATACAAACAGTAGTGAGATGGAGTAAAGGGTTAAGGAATTTGAGCTAGCCTGTCTTTCCTGGAATGATACACCGTTCCAGGCTATGCTGTATCCAGGAGCTATTTCTTCAACCAGCTTTGTCATCTGATCCATTGCCTGTCCGGTAGATATTCCGTTGGCTGCTTCACCCTGAATTTCAACTGCTGATACGCCGTTGAATCTTTCAAGTCTTGGTGAACCGAAATCCCAGGAAGACTTTGCAAATGATGAGAAAGGAACCAGCTTACCTGAATTGTTCCTTACGTACCATTTCTGGAGATCTTCTTCGCTCATACGTGAAGAAGCTTCAGACTGTAAGTAAACCTTTTTAATACGGTTTCTATCCATGAAGTCGTCTACATATGAAGAACCCCAGGCTGCAGATAAGGTATGGTTGATACTGAGAATAGATAATCCCTGAGACATTGCTCTAGGGTAGTCAACATCAATTTTCAGCATAGGAGTGTCATCCATACCATTGGCTCTCACTCTGGTTAAGAGTTTTGCTGATTCACCTTCAGTGGTTGCTCTAACAATCTTTTGTCTTACGTCCATTAATGCCTGATGACCATTCTGTGACTGGTCCTGAATGAACATATCGAAACCAGCAGCGGTACCTAATTCAGGTATTGCTGGCAGGTTGAACGCAAAAACAAGACCTTCACGAATTTCCATAAGTCTAGGAAATGCTCGTTGAACAATCTGTCTTACATGCTGATCGTTACGTTTTCTTTCTTTCCAGTCTTTGAGTTTTATAAAAGCCATACCAGCGTTCTGGCCACTACCTGCGAAAGAGAAACCTACAATACCCATTATGGATTCAACATTTTCTTTTTCTTCGTCAATAAAATAATCTGATAACTGGTTGATTACTTCTCTGGTTCTTTCCATTGTCGCTCCGGCAGGTAACTGAACCATTGCCATCAGAACGCCTTGATCTTCTTCAGGGACGAATGATGTTGGAATGCGAACAAACATGGATACAGTTGCAATACAGATTGCTATATAAAGAATAACATACAGGTAGAGCGACTTAACAACTATACGAACGCATTTAACATAAAGATCTGTTGAGAATAGGAAAATTTTATTAAAGATGCTGAAGAAATTATTAAGAATTACTTTGTTTAAAAAATTTCCGATAGCATCTTTCAATTTAAGAAGAACACCTGTAAATCCTTTATATTCAGGTTTTGCTGTTTCATCTTTTAGAATTGTGGCGCAGAGTGCGGGTGTTAATGTTAAAGCTGAAAATACAGACAGAACCATTGCTGAAACAATAGTTATTGAGAACTGTCTGTAAATAACACCTGTAGAACCACCAAAGAAAGCCATTGGAATAAACACTGCTGAAAGCACCAGAGCAATACCAACGAGAGCACCGGTAATCTGATCCATTGATTTCTGGGTAGCTTTATACGGATTCAACCCTTCGTTGTGCATAATACGTTCGACGTTTTCAACCACAACTATCGCGTCGTCAACTAACAGACCTATAGCAAGAACGACACCAAACATGGTTAGGGTGTTAATTGAGAATCCTAATACAGACATTATTGCAAATGTACCGAGCAATACAACAGGAACAGTTATGGTTGGAATGATGGTTGCTCTGATATTCTGCAAGAATACATACATAACCAGGAATACTAAAATAATAGCTTCAAACAAAGTATGCATTACTTCGTTTATGGATATTTTTATGAATGGTGTTGTGTCGTAAGGATAAACGATTTCGTAACCTGCAGGCATGTATTGTTTCAGTCTTTCAACTTCTTTTACAACTCTTTCTGCTGTTCCGATTGCATTAGCACCTGAGGCTAGACGAATACCGATACCAGTTGTAGGCTGTCTGTTATATTCACCTGCAAACTGATAATTTTCAGTACCGATTTCAACAGTGGCCACATCCTGAAGCTTAACAAAAGAACCATCTTCGTTCATGCGAATTATGATATTTCTGAATTCTTCAGGAGAGGTTAATCTTGATTGACCTCTGATGGTATAGTTATACACCTGACCAGGAACTGCAGGGGCATTACCTAAAGAACCATAGGTAACCTGAGCATTCTGTTGCTGGATGGCTGATTCTATTTCAGAAATTGTAACGTTGTACTTGTTTAACTTATCAGGAGAAACCCAAATACGTAAAGCGTATTCCGCACCGAAAACTGTAATATCACCTACACCTTCCAAGCGGCTTAGAGGTTCTTTCATTACAGAGTGTGCGTAGTCAGAAAGGTCATATTCCTTAATAGAAGGATCTTTGGAAATCAGACCAACAACCATAAGGAACGCATCAGTACTTTTTTTAACATCAATACCATTTTGCTGAACAACTGTAGGGAGCTGTGAGGTACACTGATTAAGTTTGTTCTGTACCTGAACTTGTGCAATATCTGGATTGGTGCCTGGTTCAAATGTAATTTTTATTTCTGATGAACCGTAACCATCGGATGATGAACTCATATACATGTATCCATCAAGACCGATCATGTTCTGTTCTATGATTTTGGTTATGGTATTTTCAACTGTTTCAGCATTTGCACCAGGGTAGTTAGAGCGTATTGTAACAGTCGGAGGGGCAATAGTAGGATACTGCGAAACAGGTAATGTATTGATGGATAGAATACCTGCAAGCATAATTACTATTGCCAGCACCCATGCAAAGATGGGGCGATCAATAAAAAAGCGAGCCATTTGGAAATTCCTTTATTTTATTTATCTGGATTATTGGCTGGTTCAGGTTTATTTTCAATTGGAGTTACCGGAGCTCCTGGACCAATTTTCTGCAGATTTGACGTGATAACTTTGTCATTGGCATTGATGCCGCTTGTAACAATGTAATCATGATCATGTTCGCCACTGATGGTAATGTTATGCTGTTCAACAACATTCTTATCTCCATCCTGTTTTATGGTATAAACCATATTAGTGCCATTGTTCTGTCTGAGCACTGCAATTTGAGGAACTAGAAGGACTCCTTTCTGAATTCCCTGATTAACATTGGCTTTTATATACATGCCCGGAAGAATATCCTGATTTGGGTTAGGTACTTTTACGCGAACATTAACCATACCAGTTGATTCGTCAACTGTTACTTCAGAGAACTCTAAAGAACCTTTTTGCTCGAGTTTTTCACCATTTTCTAGGAATAATTCAACCTGTTCATTACTTGAATTGGATTCAAATAATCCCTTGGCCATGTTTTTCTTTAGATTAAGATGTTCAGTAACTGAAATTCCAAGATCCACATAAATAGGATCAAGTTGCTGAATAGTAGCCATTGGGCTTGCCTGACTGTTTGTAACAAGAGCACCTTCCGTTACATTGGAACGTCCGATAGTCCCGGTTATCGGTGCGTAAACTTTAGTATATGCTAAATTGATTTCTGCAGATTTAACTGCTGCTTTTGCGGCGAGAACTTGAGCCTGGGCTGCCTTATTATTAGACAGGGCGTCATCATAATCCTGTTTGCTTATTGCATTTGTATTGACCAGTTTACTGAATCTGTCATATCTGAGCTGGGTTGCATAAAGGTTTGCCTCAGCCTGTGCCAGGGATGCTTTTGCACTGGCTAACTGAGCTTCATAAATCGAAGGGTCGATCTGATAAAGCTGATCGCCTTTGTTAACAACTGAACCTTCGGTAAAAAAACGCTGAAGAATTACACCGGACACCTGTGGTCTTACCTCTGCGGTTCTGACGGCTGTTGCTCTGCCAATCAATGATGATATTACAGGAACATCTTTAGTTTTGATTTCCTGATAATCAACAGGGGCCGCAAAACCTTGTTGATGCTGTTCTTGTGCTTTATTGCATGCAGTTAGCGATGAAGCTGCCAACATACATACACATAATGCCGACAAATTTATTATTTTTGATTTTATATGCATTTGTGTGCTCCAAAATATGTGTGTTTAGTTTTAATTATATAGTTTTTTTGTTTAATTTTCTATACATACATGTGAGAATGTATATATATTTTAATGTATAATATAAATGAGTTTGCATCGTTTATTTCTTAAAATTACCGTATATATGAACTAAAATTTTTATATACAGTCATTGTTTTTGGTCTGAAGATGTTTAGTGTTTTTATTCGTGTTATACATTGGTTTAGTCTTATTCTGAATTTGAAGAATATTTGAGCAGAGAGTTTACAGAAATGGTTAGAAAGACAAGAGAGGAAGCCCTTAAAACAAAGTTGAAAATTATGGATGTTGCAAAACAGCTTTTCTGTGAAAAAGGGTATGAAAAAACCAATCTTAGTGATATTGCTGATGTTGCTGGCGTAACCCGTGGAGCTATATATTGGTATTTTCAGAATAAAGATGATTTGTTTGTTGAAATATGCAAGGCGATGGTTAACACAGAGTCTAATCTATTCCATTCGATTGAAAATATAGATTCAAGCGTTTCTCCACTCGATAGTTTAAGGCAATGGCTGTATACCATTAACGTATCGTTGAAAAATGAAGACAATATTCTTTTTTCAAAGATTATTTATAATGTGTTGTGGGGAAATCATGGAAGCAAACGTGTAAAAAAGATGCTGATGGATATAAACAACAGTTTTAACAGGAACTATGTTTTATTAATCAGAGAAGCTATAAAGAAGCATGAACTTCCGTCTAATGTAGACGCAGAAAAAGCAGCCAATTTTCTTTGTTCTGTAATTACAGGATATATTATCAGATATGTGGATGGATCGCAGGACGATATCATTCATTATAATAAACAGATAGTTGACCTTATATTGGATCAGATACCAAAGTTTGTATTTTAAGATTTTTTCTCTGTCTGCCGAAATGATTTATAGAATAATTCACAGATTATAAAAAATTTTTTACAATATTTGTGTTTGATACTTTTGTACAGAAAAACGTTATCATTATTAGGAATTAGATATAATATATAATTTTTAATATATAATTATTTGTTATTTATTAAAAAATAGTGTTATTTTTGTTAATTTTTGTTGTTTGATTTTTAACTATCCTTAATATATAATGATACTGTCTAAATATATTTAAATATAATAGAATCGTATAAAAATTTTTAATTCTTTTATAGTTAAATGAAATTAATAACGAAGGAAGATATTATTATGAAGAAAAGTTTATTAGCTGTTGCTGTATTAGGCGCCTTTTTAGGTGGTAATACATTTGCTGCTGAAGCAGAAACTGGTTACATCGGTGTTAAGGGTGGCTGGAGCCATGTAATGGGTCATCAGGCACGTTGGGCTGATACCGTAGATCGTAAGACCAGCAATGATTTTGATGCTGGTTTATACGCAGGTTATAACTTTGCTGACTTCTTAGGTGTTGAAGCTGGTTATGACTATCTCGGTAAGTTCGCTAACAAGGGTATCAGCGAAGGAAAGGCTCTCAACGATTACTATGTTCACGGTGCTGAATTAGCTCTCGTTCCATCATATCCTATTACCAAGTCTTCAGACATTTTCCTCAAGGTTGGTGCTTTATTCGCTACTGTAAAGGATGATGCATATAATCACAGTTCATTCAACACCGCTCCATTACTTGGTGCCGGTACCCGTATTGGTTTAGGTGATGACTTCACCCTCCGTCTTGAATATTTATATGCTCACAAGATCGTAGACAGCGTTTCAAAGTTTGGTTATGCTCCAAACCTTCAGAACGTAAACTTAGGTCTTGAATGGAAGTTCGGTGGTGCTGCTCCAGCTCCAGTAGTTGCTCCAGCTCCAAAGGCTCCAGAAACTGTAGTTGTTAACGAAACTATCTCTTTAGACGCTGAAACTTTATTTGATTTCGGTAGTGCTAATTTATCTTCAAACGGTAAGAACCGTATCGCTGCTGAAACTCAGAAGATTCGTGACAACGACCTTAAGGATGTTTCAATCCGCGTTGAAGGTCACACTGACCGCATCGGTTCTGACAAGTACAACATGAACCTTTCTAAGAAGCGTGCTGAATCTGTAGTAGAAGAATTCATTGCTAACGGTGTTGATCAGTCTGTTATCAGTGCTGAAGGTTATGGTAAGACCAGACCAGTAACTGGCACTGCTTGTGACAATATCAAGAATCGTAAGAAGTTAATTGAATGTCTTGCTCCAGACCGTCGTGTAGAAGTTAAGTTCAACGGTGTAAAGCAGATTATTGAAACTAAGTAATATCAAGTAGCTTAAGTTTTATAATAGACACTAAAAGAGGAAAAACTTTGTTTTTCCTCTTTTTATTTGTATTTAGCAGATTTGAAAAAAGCAAAAAAAGGGAGAAATTTTATATTTCTCCCTCTAACGATTATAATTGATTAAGCATCTATTTCGGCTAAATGTGCATTTTCAGAAATAAACTCTTTACGAGGAGCAACTTCTTCGCCCATAAGCTTAGTAAACGCTTCGTTAGCCTCTATAGCATCGTTTAATGTTACCTTAAGGAATACGCGATGATCAGGATTCATTGTAGTATTAAACAATTCATCTGGATTCATTTCTCCTAATCCTTTGAATCGCATAATCTTAATTCCACTTAAGCCTTCTTTGAGAAGGAAATCGTGAACCTGACCAAAATCGGTTACAGTCTTAGTCTTTGCACCACATCTTACGTAGGCATTTTCTTCCAAAAGCCCATTGATGATTTTTGATACTTTGGCGATTTTACCGTAATCCTGACTTACAAAGAATTCGTATGGTAAGTCATACTCCTTGGTCACACCATAGTGAAGAACACTAACTTCAGGGTAGAATAACTGCTTATCTTCTCTAAACTTTGTATGTACTGTGTAAACTAAGCCTGGAACCTCTTTCTGCTTTAACCTTGATTCAAAACTGTTTTTCCAGTTTTTAAATTTGGCAGAGTCCTTCATGTCTTCTTCTGTTAACGGATCAACAAAGACGAGTTCGCTGGTAAGCATTTCTGGTATACGTCTATCAATACGTCTGTAGAGAGGGAACAGATTTACGTATTGAAGGAATATATTCTCCAGAGGTTCACCAAAAATAGGTGGAGCGTCAGGGTTAACGAAAAGCTGAGCTTCGTTCAACGCCAATGAAGTTTCGTATTCATTCTTCTCAACTTCATCAGTAATGTATCTGAAATTCTTTTCTGATTTGCTGTATTTATAAAGCGGAGGCTGAGCAATGTAAATATGACCTCTTTCAATCAGATCCGGCATCTGTCTGTAGAAGAATGTAAGCAGAAGAATTCTGATATGAGCACCATCCACGTCCGCATCGGTCATGATAACAATGTTATGATATCTGAGGTTGTCAGGATTGTAAGCATCTCTAATGCCACATCCCAATGCGGTAATTAGTGTTCCTATAGTTTCAGAACTGATAATTTTATCAAATCTGGTTTTTTCTACGTTGAGAATTTTTCCGCGTAACGGCAATATAGCCTGATATTCAGGTTTTCTACCCTGTTTTGCACTACCACCTGCGGAGTCACCTTCCACTATATATAATTCGCATTCTTCAGGCTTTTTGCTTGAACAGTTTACAAGTTTACCTGGAAGATAGGAAATAGCATCTTTTTTGTTCAGGCGTTCTCTGATCTTCTTAGCTTCTTTTCTGTATTCTGAAGTTGAAAGAATTCTTTCAACAATAAGTTTGGCTTCAGTTGGATTTTCATTTAAAAATTCTAAGAATTTTTCACTTACGACTGAACTTACACAGGATGAAACTTCGGATGATACCAGCTTATCTTTGGTCTGTGATGAAAATTTAGGATCTGGCACCTTGACGGAAACAATAGCTGTGATACCGTCGACAGCGTCACTGTGCAAAATATCAACGTTTTCTTTATCTTTCTTAGGAAGGAATGAACACTCTTTGATGTATTCCTTAACAGCAGACACCAGACCTCTGCGGAATCCATCACGATGGGTACCGCCGTCTTTTTGCGGAATGTTATTGGTAAAGCAGAATGTATTATCTGCATAAGCATCAGTGTACTGTACTGCAACTTCTACGTTGATACCTTCTTTCTGATCGAATTTGGTACAGTAGAATAATTTTTCAGTAAGCTTGTTTTTACCGTTATTCAAGTATTCAATAAAAGACTGAATACCACCCTGGTAATGGAATTCGTCGTGTTTATTTTCTACTCGTTCATCAGTGATGTTAATTCTTACACCTGAATTAAGGAAAGATAATTCTCTTAACCTTGTTTGTAATTTATTGTAGTCAAATTCGGTAATTGCAAAGATTGATGGACTTGGCCAGAAATGAATTTTGGTTCCAGTCTTATCTGTATCTCCAATAGCTTTCAACGGAGCAGTAGGATGACCACCATCTACATATGTCTGCTGCCATACATGTCCCTGTCTCTTGATGGTTAGCTCAAGCTTATCTGATAAAGCATTTACAACAGAAACACCTACACCGTGCAGACCACCAGAAACCTTGTATGAATTCTGATCAAATTTACCGCCTGCGTGAAGTATAGTCATAACAACTTCAGCTGATGATACACCTTCTTCAGGATGAATATCTACAGGTATACCTCTACCATCATCTTCTACGGAAACAGAACCGTCAGCATGAATTACAACGTTTATGTTCTTGCAGAATCCAGCCAATGCTTCGTCAATAGCATTGTCAACAACTTCGAAGACCATATGATGCAAACCTGAACCATCGTCTGTATCACCGATATACATACCTGGTCGTTTGCGAACAGGATCCAATCCTTTTAAAACCTTGATGGAATCCCCATTATATTCTTTATCTTGTTCGCTCATAGTTATATTGTTCTCGTTTAAACTCCATGTAATCTGATACACAAAGGAGTTTTGTTTATATAATATTAAAATACTTGCGAATTATAGCATATTACAGCTTTTTTTTAAATTCGTACGCGTCTGATATGCGTTTACAGAGACATTTCAATATGCTTAAATGATTATGTCTGGATTGTCTACATTTAATCGGGGTGAGGGGTATGAATTGTATCTATTCTGAACATAATACTCAAAAAGCCGTTTGGGCTTTTTGGCCAAGCAGTTTATGCGATTATCATGATAAAGGAGTTCCCGTCCAGAAGTCTTTTGCTAGGTTTGTTTCGGCAATTTCTATGCATACACCTGTGTTTGTAGCTGTATCGGAACATGAATATGACAGAGCACGTTTTATTATCCCTAAACATATAACGATGTATAAGATATCGTATGATGGTGTTTATTCAGATGATTTAAATCTGAAATGGCTTAGTGAAGATGGAGAGCCTCGTGTTTCTATCGGAAAGAGCATTTCACACTTGGCAAGAACAGTGTTAGAGGATTTAAATAAGAATCATAGTATCAGTTTTTCAGAGAATGAATTTCCGTCTCAATTGGATTTTGAAACTGATGGGGCTGGAACCTTTGTTATTCTAGAAAGCAGTTTGAATAAATGTGGATTTGATTCTGAATCAGTGGCAGACAGATTAAAAAAATTTGGGGCAGTTAATAAAATTCTTATTGTGAAGGATAATGAATTTCCTGACATAAGAATTGATTCTGTGAGGAATTTGCTAAGATTTGTCATTCCTGGAGTGGTTATTGTAAATAATATTCCAAATAATGAGAATAATCCGTTATATCGTCTTTTCAGTTATGTATATACGTTGATTGCGGGAGAGAAAAATATCGACGGAAAAGAGTTCAAAATACTCACAATTCCTTTTGGCAAGTATGAAGGAGTTGTTTATCATCCTGATTCAGAGCAATATAAATACAGTGTAAATAGCAGCTATCTGAATTTTTTAATTACTAATCAGAGTATTGTTCTTCCTTTAATCAATCCAGAAAAAGATAATCAGATACTGATAAAAATGCACGAAATAATGGGGGACTTCGGTGTGGACGTTAATGGAGTAGAAGCCTGTGATTTATTGGCAGACGGGTTGGATTTTCATAAATTAACCATGCCTGTGTATAAATAGATGATTATTAAATTTGTTAATTTCCCCCTGTTAACAGGGGGAAATTAATACAATTATTCAGAATCATCCAAAGGTCTAATCATCTGTTTTAACATATGTTCAACCTGCTCAGCAATTCTCGGTGAAACAATCACTACCATCTGAGAGAATGGTTTTCCTTCCCATTCGAGCTGATTTGTTACAGGATAACATTCCCCCTGTACTCCATGTATTACGAAAGGATAACCTTCGTCAAAGTCGAAAATACCTTTTAATCTGATAATCGATTCTCCAAACTGTGAATTAAGCGCATCAAAGGCGTGGACTACAGTAAATCTGTTTAAAGGTTTATCAAATGAAAGGGCTATTGTCTGATAGTTCGAATGAGTTGGTAAAGTTTTATTCATTACACCTGATAATTTCACAGGAGCCATACCTGATGCAAGTTTATAATCACTTCTTTTTGAATTAATCCATTTCATTACTGTCTTCAAATCTTTAGGCGTATTGAATATATCAAAAGAAGTAAATGCATCCATTGGTGGATTATCCAGAGTACTTAAAAATACGTCAGCTGACTGATTCAGGTCTTCAGCTGTATTTTTTAATGCTTCAATTTCATCCTGAGATAATCTGTCTGTTTTGCTGATAATGATTTTATCAGCCATGGCAATCTGTTTTACAGCTTCGTAATTTTTAGCAAGTTCTTCTTTTGCGTTTACACCATCGATGACAGTGATTGTTCCTGCAAAGCTGTAATTCAGTAATATTTCTTCATAATGGAAGATCAAATCAATGATTGGGGCTGGATCAGCGATACCTGTGGTTTCAATGATTACTCGGTTAAAAGAGAATTCAGGATTATTGTCTTTTTCTTCAATCAGATAATGTAAAACATTTACGAGACCATCCTGAACGGTACAGCATATACATCCAGAGTCGAGAACAATAACAGGATTGTCACCTGAAATGAGTTTATTATCTATAGGAATTTCTCCAACTTCATTGATAATAAGAACTGTTCCTTTCATTTCAGGTCTGTTAACAACCTTGTTTAAAAGGGTTGTTTTTCCACTACCAAGAAAACCTGTCAGTATCTGTAATGGAATCTGATTAAATATGTTACTCATTTATAAATTCCGATGTTTTTAATAAAAATTTGGACGCCTGAATAATGTTTTTCTCTATATCTATCCAATTGTTGTCGTTTTGCAGTTGCAGGGAGGAGATATGAGATGTGCAGCAGGCGGCTACATTAGGTTCTTTGATGTAAGCAGGAACCTTATTCAGTGTTATACCTCCTGAAGGCATGAATCTTACATCGTAATCATTGTAAACTTTACGCAGGAAATCTAAGCCACCACATTTTTCCGCTGAGTAAAATTTTAGCACAGAAAAGCCCATGGAATGAGCAATATTTAATGTGTCTATGGAATTCACACAGGGAATGTATGCCAGATTGTGTAAGCAACAGAATTCCATAAGCTTACTGTCAAATACAGGAGATATCAGGATATCCAGTCCCATGTTTTTAGCTCTGACCATATCATCAGTAGATAAGCAGGTACCTGCAAAAATATACATGTTTGGATATGTTTTCTGAATGTGTGTGACGATTTCGTTTATATGCAAAGAATTCATTCTGACTTCAACAGTTCTAAATCCATATTTGTAGTATAAGGATATAAGTCTTTGGTAATCAAAATCGTCAGTTATATCTATTATTGGTATTATTTTGCTACTGGCAACAATTGACAGAATATTATCGGCAAAACATCCTTTGCTTTTTGTCAATTCCCTCATGATTATTCCTCAGAATCGTCGTCTAAAGAATCTTCATCATCTGCAAAATCATCATCTTTGTATCTGTAGGAATCTTCATCGTCCAAAGGATTTCCATCTGCATCAATAGCGATTCCATCTTCGTTAAATACAACATTTCGATCCCAGACTACGAAATCATCTTCATTAAAATTTCCTTCGTTGGTGTAATTTCCGTCATCATCCGAAAAAAAATCATCTTCATCAAAATCATCTGGTCTCATGATAATACCCCTTGTGTATTCTGTTGATTATCATCTAACTGCAAGAATTTCATTATTGACTGTATTGCCTGTTTTCGGTATGGATCATCTTCAATGAGAATATCATGCAGGCAGTCAGATATGCAGAGCATTTCCGGTGGAAAAGCACTGTTTTCAGCTGTTTTTTGTACAAACCTGAGAGCGTCAGGAGATGAAACTATATTATCATTTCCTGCAATTACGAAAAGAGATTTGAATTTGAAATTGTATCTGTATGACCGTACATCATTCAGACATCTTAAGGCTGCTCTGAGCCATTCGGTTGTTATGCCTCCAAGTTTTGCTTCTGGGTATTTTTGATAGAGAGCATAATATTCTTTATTTTTATCTTCACTGTGAGTATTGGCATCTACGCCTACCACTCTTTGTCTAAAGTAATCGTTAAAATAGAAAAAACTAACTTTTTTGGATGAATTCAGACGATTGATAAAGTCTCTTAGGTGAGTGATTGCTTTGATGAAACAATATGGTAAATGCTGTTTAAGGCCTAGAAATGGTGAAATAAAAATACATTGTTCAATTTTGTCTGCCATAGCCTTATTCTGCAGTGCTTTTAAAGTAATCAGGCCCCCCATAGATATACTGATTACTGTCAGAGGCATATGGCCGTACAGTGTATCTACTACATCCACCAGATCATCCGCATAAGTATCAAATGTATCAATATGACACATCTGACTGTCTTCTGTAATGCGGGGACTAAAACCTTGTCCAATGTGGTCATAAATGATGACTTTTATTCCGCAGGCCGACAGAAGTTTGTAAAAATCCTGATATTTATATAGCATTTCATTCCTGCCCGGAACAATCAGCACCTGACGATTTATAGGATTTTTAGGATGGTAGATCATCCCCTCTAAAGAATGCTTTCTGGTGCTGATTGTAACTCGTTCAGGAATAATATTTTCTGCTAACATATTGGATTTTATCCTTTACGGCGAACTACACGATTAATATTATTCAATGCCTTGATTTTTCTGATGATATTAGCTAAATGCAGTCTGTCTCGTACGGTTACAACCAAATTTAGGATATAAACCTTGCCTTCTTTGGTTTCAGAGCTGATTTGGGATATATTGGCCCCGCACACGGAAACGGCATTACTGATTTCGCCTATCATTCCCTGAATATTAACCATTTCAATTCGGAGCCCGGCTTCAAAAACTTCGTTACAGGCATTATTCATATCCCAGCTCACAGGTAAGAACTGTTCATTAGGATTGGATGTTTTTAAATTTGCACAATTGCTTGTATGAATTACAAGTCCTTTACCAGGATTAACGTGAGCAATAATTGCATCTCCAGGTATAGGGTGACAACAGTTTGCAAATACGTAGTTGAGCCCGCCTGTTCCGTTGATCGAAGAAGGTGGAAGGGTTGCATGAGGCTTTTTGCCTGTAGGAAGGTTCATGGCATCATTATTAAGAAGCTTGTTTGCTACGATGACCGTAAATAAATTGCCTAAGGCAATATCCACATAAAGTTCATTAAGATTATTTTTGCCAAATTCCTTCAGAACTTTATCAATGGTTTCCTGAGGGATATTCTCAATTCTCGTGGAGCCCATTGCGTTACGTAAAAGTCTTTTTCCGAGAAGTTGACATTCTTCCTGCTTAAGTCCTTTAAGGTACTGTCTGATTTTACTTCTTGCCTTGGAGGTCACAACGCTGTCTAACCAGATTGCATTTGGCTGTGATACAGGAGATGTTAGTATCTCAACACTTTGGCCTGATGACAGAGGCCTGTTAAGAGGAAACGGGTGATGGTCAACTCTTGCACCTATACAGTGCTGCCCAATATCACTGTGAACTGCATAGGCAAAGTCAACAGGAGTAGCCCCGTTTGGTAGCTCATAAATTTTACCCTCTGGTGTGAATACGTAAATTTCTTCAGGGAAGAAATCTGTTTTAACACTTTCAATAAATTCAAATGAATTGCTTGCACTCTGCTGCAGTTCCAACAGACTTTTGAGCCATCTCTGTGCATGAATCTGAGCAGAAGAATCAACAATCTCTGAACCGTTTGTTTTGTAATACCAGTGAGCAGCAACACCTTGATTTGCCATCTGATCCATGAAATCTGTGCGAATCTGAATTTCTATTGGAATGCCATGAGGACCAACGAGAGAAGTATGTAGAGACTGATAACCATTAATTTTAGGAATAGCTATATAATCCTTAAATCCGCCAGGACGGGGCTTAAACAGATTATGCATCTGTCCGAGAACACGGTAACAGGTGTCAACATTATTAACAATAATTCTAAACCCGTAGACATCCATAATTTCATGAAACTGTATTTCTTTTTTAACCATTTTCATGTAGATTGAATACAGATGTTTTTCTCTTCCCTGAATTCTGTATTTGATATCAGTTTCTTCAAGTCTGCCGTTTATATCGGCGAGAATTGATTTGATGATTTCTTTCCTATTGTTTCTTGCATGCTTCATAGCATCCTTGAGAATGCGATAACGCATGGGGTACATTGCCTCAAAACCTAATTCTTCAAGTTCGTTTTTTATACTGCTTATTCCTAAACGATTGGCAATAGGGGCAAAAATTTCCAATGTCTCCTTTGCAATTCTTCTTCTCTTGTCTGGTCTTAAGGCTCCAATGGTTCTCATATTGTGCGTGCGGTCTGCAAGTTTTATCAGAATAACTCTGATATCACTTGTCATGGCCATAATCATTTTTCTGAAATTGGCAGCCTGAGCCTCTTTGTGATCATGAAACTGAAGTTTATCAAGTTTTGTGACACCTAATACTAGATGAGTAATAGTTTCACCAAAAAGAGAATTAAGCTGCTCAGCATTGATAGGGGTATCTTCGACAACATCATGAAGAAGAGCAGCCATTATTGTTTCGTGATCCAGCTTCATATCAGCCAGAATATGAGCAACAGCTACAGGGTGAGTTATATAAGGTTCTCCGCTAGAGCGAACCTGTCCTTCGTGAGCGTTCTTTGCCGTAGTGTATGCCTGCTCAATTCTGGCAATCTGTTCAGGAGGCAGGTATGTTTCGAGAGTTTTTTTTAGATTATCAAATAAATAGAGAACCGTACTCATTGTGGATATTCCTTTAATTTATAAGATTATTATATCATCAAAATCAGCCTGCAAATTTACATTGTATGCGTTTAATATGATGAATATCCATCAATACGACACAAAAATAAAACAAGGAAGATTACATCGGTAATCTTCCTTATGTCGTAAACTTAAAAACTTGTTCCATGCGGAACAGGTTTGCAATATTAATCGAAAAGACTGGTGTTTTCTAAAGGAGGAACATCTACCATTTCTGCAAATTCTTCTGAATTCTTTAAGCGTCCCTTCTGATCCTGCTTATCCATGAATTCTTCAGAAATTAAGCCTTCTTCGATTTCACGAAGAGCTATTACTGTAGGTTTGTCATTTTCGATCTCAACTAAAGGATCGCAACCATTTACTGAAATTTGACGAGCACGACGAGCAGCAGTTAAAACAAGGTCAAAACGATTACCAACCTGTTCTACAGCATCTTCAACAGTAACACGAGCCATAAAAATCTCCTAAAATTTTTTTCAGTCCACACATTTTATCACGCACGATGAAATATGACAACATAATACAAATTTTGTGATGAACAAAATAGTTTTTTCATTTCTGATAAATACTATCCAAATATTCCGAAATGAAATTTCGGATATACATGATTAATTATTCTGTTCAGTGTAATTTGCCAACAAATTATCAAGTATGGCTTTTTCATTGTTTTCTATAATTGTGCGTGAATGACGATTTGCATTAATGATGCACCACAAATCATTAAGGGCTTTTTCGAAATTATCGTTAATCAAGCAGTAATCGTATTCGTTATAGTGAGAGATTTCTCTTTGGGCTTTGTTCATTCTGTTAGCAATGACCTCTTCAGAGTCCTGAGCTCTTTTAACCAGTCGATCGTGCAGCTCTTCAAGACTAGGAGGGAGAATGAATATGCTTTTTGCTTCAGGCTCCATTTTTCTCATCTGTCTGGCTCCCTGCCAGTCAATATCCAGAAAAACATCCTGTCCGTTATTCAGTGCTTGCTGAACCAGTTCTTTTGAGGTTCCGTAATATTTGTCGAAAACCTGGGCCCATTCGTAAAAAGCGTTTCGATTAATCAGATTTTTGAATTCATCAACAGAGACAAAGTGGTAATGCAGATGGTCTACTTCGCCAGGTCTTGGAGGTCTCGTGGTATGGGAAACTGATAAATACATGGAGTTGTCATTATTATGCTGCTCAAATAAAGCCTTTAATAAGCTAGATTTACCTGCTCCGCTAGGAGATGAAATTATATATAGGGTTCCTTTCATTGTTCTTCCTTGTAACCTTTTGTCCAAGCCTGCTCGTCAATATCCAGTTCTTCATCAGATTCTTCGTCATTATCAGGAAAATCAGGGAATGCAGTTGTTTCTTGAAATTCACTGTAAAAACGGTTGAGAATTTCCTTAATTTCGTTTAGTCCCTGTTTGCTGAGTGCTGAAAAAGCGACCAAATTATATGTGCATCCAAATTCTATTAGCTGTCTTTTGACATCATTTATGGCATTCTTTCTTGCATTATTGGCAAGCTTGTCACTTTTAGTCAAAATAATGAGTACTTCAATGTTGGCCAGTGCTGCCCAGGTGATAATCTGTCTGTCCAAATCCTTAAGCGGATGTCGTATATCCATCAGAACAACGACTGCCTTTAGAGATTTTCTTTTTTGCAGATATTCAGTAAGTGATCGTTGCCACTTCTTTTTTACTGTTAATGGAACTTCGGCATATCCATATCCTGGAAGATCCACAATTCTTTTATTTTCTTCAATTTCAAACAAATTGATAAGTTGGGTTCTTCCTGGTGTTTTACTTGTTTTGGCAAGATTCTTCTGGTTTGTAATACAGTTAAGAGCAGTTGACTTTCCCGCATTTGATCTGCCAACAAAAGCTATTTCAATACCGGTATCATCCGGAAGCTTGGTAATGTCAGGTGCACTTGTAATAAAGTGTGTTTTCTGAAAATTTATCATTTGTCTGTTCTCTGTGGAGGTATGACAGCCAAAAGCTGTTAAGTTTTAGGTCTGTATTTCAAAATTTCATAAATATAATATGCCTGATAAGGAATAATAAGACTAACGCCTCCAATTAGGAAAAAAGGCATATAAATAGGGGGAATTTCAGGAAAACCAAAGAAATGACAGCATATACCAACGAGAAGGAAACAAATGCCTATCCCATACAATATTTTTGTCCAGAATGGTGCTTTTACTACAACTTTCAAAATATTCTGTCCATTAAATTATTTGTGAATATGAATTTGAATGATCAAACTTAAGCATTCAAATAATAAAATCTAATAACTACTGTACAATTTTACTCTATTTCCATGTACTTTGTAAAAAGTTGATAGAATTAGGAATAAGTTCAGATTGTGTATGAGGAAAACCGGCATCATGTATGATACCGGTTCTTGAGATTATTCAAGATTTAAATCTTTAAGCTTTCTTGTGAGAGTGTTTCTTCCCCAGCCGAGAAGTCTTGCCGCTTCCTGTTTATGATCGTGTGTGTAACGTAAGGCAGTGGTAATCAATGCTTTTTCAAATTCAGGCTGAGCTTCAGCAAGAATGTCGGTAGATCCCTCATGCAGTTTCTGACTGACCCAATCTTTTAGCAGATTCTGCCAGGACAGATCTAAAGGCAGTTTATTTGACATATCACCATATTGTTTTTCTGCTACACTGGAAGAATTATCTTCTTTTTTCTTTAATTCCTCAGGCAGGTCGTTAACAGAAATTTCTTTTCCTGATGCCATTACTGTCAGCCAACGACACACATTTTCAAGCTGTCTTACATTACCAGGCCAAGGAAAATTACATAAGTAATCTTCTGCATCGGGGGTAAGAATTTTTGTTTCTACATTTAATTCCTTTGCTGAAACATTTAAAAAACGTCGTGCAAGGCGAGGAATGTCCGTTTTTCTTTCCTTAAGTGGTGGGATATGTATGCGGATAACGTTGAGTCTGTAGAACAGATCTTCTCTGAATTTTCCTTCTGCTACCATTTTTTCAAGGTTTTGGTTGGTAGCTGCAATTATACGTACATCAACGGAAATGGAGCGATGGCCACCGATTCTGTAAAATTCTCCATTAGCCAAAACTCTCAGTAATCTAGTTTGAGCTTCAAGAGGCATGTCTCCGATTTCATCCAGAAATAGAGTACCACCATTAGCCTGTTCAAACCTTCCCTGATTTGAAACATTCGCTCCTGTAAAGGCTCCTTTTTCGTGACCAAACAGTTCTGATTCGATAAGTTCTTTTGGTATGGCGGCCATGTTCAATGCAATGAACGGTTTATTGGCTCTGATGCTGTGTTTGTGGAGCGCATGTGCGACTAATTCCTTGCCTGTACCGGACTGTCCATTGATTAGAACACTAATGGATGATTTAGAAAGACGTCCGATAGCCCTGAAAACTTCCTGCATTGCAGGTGATTCTCCGATAATTTCAGACTCAAGATTTTCATGAATCTCATCGTTAGATTCGATATTCATTTTTTCTTTGTAACTTGCTTCTGCCTTTTTGACAATATCAAGTACTTCGTCAATGTCGAAAGGTTTAGGCAGATATTCAAAAGAGCCGCTCTGATATGAATTTACAGCACTTGTGAGGTCACTGTGAGCAGTCGTAATAATGACTGGTATGTTGGGGTTTTGTTCATGAACAATTCTCAACATCTCCAGACCATCAATACCTGGCATACGGATATCTGAAATAATTACTTTAGGAGATGATGTCTTAAGAGCCTGTAATAGTTTCTCCCCATTTTCAAAGCATTGGCATACATATCCGTCCTGGGTGAGAGCTCGTTCCAAAACAAATCTGATTGAGCTGTCATCATCAACTATCCATACTTCCTTATTCATACTTACTCCTTTATTGGAATGTAAATTGTGAATTCTGTATAACCTTTCCAGCTATTACATTCAATTTTTCCGTTATGCTGATTAATTATATTTTGTGCTATGGCAAGTCCCAGGCCCGTACCTCCTTCCCGTCGTGTTACCAGAGGGTAGAATATTTTATCCTTTATGTCAGGAGGAATTCCAGGACCATTGTCGGATATTTTTATTACAAGAGCCAGTTTGACTATGGTATCGTATATGCTTACTCTGTATGCTGTTCTTGTCTTGAGAGTGATAATTCCGTTAGCCGTGTTATCTTCCTGCAGAGCTAATATTGCATTACATACAATGTTTATAAGTGTCTGCTCAATCTGTTCGGGATCAACAGAGAGTTCTGGAATGGAAGGATCGTAATCTCTAACTATTTTTATGTTTTCCGGCAAATTTACCTGCACAAGCTTACGGACTTTCTCAAGGATAACATGGATATTAGTCATTACATGAGGGGAAGCTTTCTGGGGGCCAAGGAGTCTATTGACAAGGTTTTTTAATCTGTCAGCCTGCTCAATAATGATAGAAGTGTATTCTTTGACATCGTTTTGTCCTTTGAATTGTCTTTCGAGCAGTTGAGCGGCTCCTCTTAGTCCTCCTAGAGGATTTTTGATTTCATGGGCAAGATCTCTGACAAGCTCTCTTGCTGCTTCCTGCTGAGAATACTGCTCTCTATCCTTGTTCATTCGACGTTGAAGTTCAACTTTTCTGAACTCAAGGAGAATATCACATTGAGGATTGTTGTCGGTTATGGGGGTTACTGTGACTTCGACTATGACAGGCGACGCTTCAATGACAAAGGTAACTTCGTAATCTGTGTATCCCATGTCTTTGGAATGACATGCGAGAAGTCTAGAAAAATCAAAATTGGTATAATCAAAAATTTCATCAAGTTTTCGTCCAAGAAACTTTTTTGGACTCATTCTGAATATCTGTTCGGTAGCATTGTTGGCGTACTTTACCTTAAGCTTATGATCCAGCATTATTACAGCCGTAAACATATTATCCAAGGCGCAAACTGCAATGTTACTATCTGTCATTGTTTTTAATTCTCACAAAATAAAAGCACCATAATAAAACATTGTTGCCTTATTATGGTGCCCATAAAGCAATTTGTAAGTTACTAATTTTTGGCAACGACACGTAATACGACAACATTGATCGGTTCTGATGCAATTATTTTGCCATCTTGAGTCTGAAGTTTCACCATTATGGTGTGTTCACCACGAGGAACACCTTCGACTTCTACGCGCTGAGTGTTAGATGAGGAGGCGTAAAGAGAATTGTCAATGAATACACGAATGGCATAATTTCCCTGTGGTTTAGGAGTTACGTTTGCAGAAACAACAATTGTGCCGTTGTTTGCTCTGATTTCTTCACCATTTGATGGAGAAGAAATACTAATGTTGTAATTTAAGTTCTGATTACCAAAATCAGCTCTGACTGGTGGTCTTTGAGGTGTGTAGCTAGTAGAACTGCTACTTTGCACAGATACGTTTCCAAGCTTAGGAGTCTGTACATTCACCATGGTTGCTTTTTTATTGCTGTTCTGAGGGTTGTCGCCATAGTGTGTAACACCATTACTGTCTACCCATTTGTAAACGTCTTCAGCCTGCACGCAGGAGATACCCAATAATACACATGAAAAAATGATAATCTTTGTTAAATTCATTTTTTTATCCTCTTCGGAGAAATACAATGACTGCTATTATTCTAAATTCGATTATGCAAAAAAAAAGAGCCGAAAAACAGCTCTTTTTTATAATTATTAAAATATTTTCAATTAATATCCAATATTCTTATATTAGAGTGAATAGTAAAGTTCAAATTCTGCTGGATGCGGAATCATGTGAAGTTTATTTACGTCGCCCTTTAAAAGCTGAATGTATGACTGAATGAATTCTTCAGAGAATACACCACCCTTGGTTAAGAACTCGCTATCCTGTTCAAGACTCTTAAGAGCTTCATCAAGAGAACCGCAAACCTGAGGAATCATTGCTTCTTCTTCTGGAGGAAGATCGTAAAGGTTCTTATCCATTGCTTCACCCGGATCAATGTGATTGATGATACCGTCGAGACCGGCCATTAACATGGCTGCGAAAGCGAGGTATGGATTTGCAGTACAGTCTGGGAATCTAACTTCGATTCTTACTGCCTTAGGGCTTGATACACATGGAATACGGATTGAGGCAGAACGGTTACGTGCTGAGTATGCAAGCATTACCGGAGCTTCGAAACCAGGAACAAGTCTCTTGTATGAGTTGGTTGAAGGATTGGTAAATGCGTTAAGAGCCTTTGCGTGCTTCTTAATACCGCCAATGTACCATAAAGCCATCTGAGAAAGACCGCCATAGAGGTCACCGGAGAAGAGGTTAACCATCTTGCCGTTTTCATCGTACTTACCGAGTGACTGGTGAACGTGCATACCTGAACCGTTATCACCTGCGATAGGCTTTGGCATGAAGGTTACGGTCTTACCAAATTCATTGGCAACGTTCCATACAACATATTTTTCAATAAGCACTTCATCAGCTTTCTTGGTAAGAGTATTGAAAACGGTTGCAATTTCATTCTGACCGCATGTAGCCACTTCATGGTGGTGAGCTTCAATCTTAAGACCAAGTTCTTCTAAGGTCTGACACATTGCAGATCTGATATCTTGAGAGGAATCTACAGGAGGAACAGGGAAGTAACCACCTTTAACGGCTGGACGATGTCCCTTGTTGCCGCCATCGTATTCAGTGGCTGAGTTCCATGCTGCTTCAGGATCATCGATTGATACCATGCAACCACTCATGTCTGTCTTGAAACGGATGTCTTCAAATATGAAAAATTCTGGTTCAGGTCCAAACAAGGCATAGTCGGCAATGCCGGAAGACTTAAGGTATTCTTCTGCTCTCTTTGCAATTGATCTTGGGTCGCGGTCATAGCCCTGCATTGTGGTAGGTTCAAGAATATCACAACGGATAAACATGGTCTTATCGGCATAGAATGGATCAATTAATGCAGTGTCGGCATCAGGCATGAGAATCATGTCTGATTCGTTAATTCCCTTCCAACCGCATATAGATGAACCGTCAAACATTTTACCGTCAGTAAAGAAATCTTCATCGATACATGAGGCAGGAATAGAGATGTGCTGTTCTTTACCTCTGGTGTCAGTGAAACGTAAGTCAACAAATCTTACGTTTTCTTCTTTAATTTTATTTAATACGTCAGCTACTGCCATTAAAAAATCCTCCAGTTAAGGAAAAAGTAAAATTATAAAAAAGTTCATAAGTACAAATGCGAGAAATGTGCCACATTTCACATTTGACTAGAAATATGTGTTTTATTTCACTTAAACGGCATTCCGTCCGTATTGTGAACCAAAATAAAGCACTTAATGAGTGCATTTGTAATAAGATGGAGCAATTTTAAACTCTCCTACAAATTAAGGCAAATGTACATAAGACTTTTTTTGTCATTGAAGATGCAAGAATGATGCATTGTTATCAGTAAAGTTACTGTTATCACTGTATTTTGGCGATTTTTACAGAAATATAAAAAAATTCAAATTATCTAGACAATTTTGTTTCTTGCAAAATAATGTGGTAAAAAAATATAATTAGCGAATAATATCGTGTGATACAAAGGATGAAGGATTTTTATATCAGTACATCCTAATTTCACAAACTGAAAAAAAGAAAAGCAACTGAGGTTTTTATGTTGGAAATATATAACTCACTTACTCACAAAAAGGAGAAGTTTGTTCCTTTATCTGAAAACAAAGTAAAAATGTATGTATGTGGGGTAACCGTATATGATTTGTGTCATATCGGCCATGGCAGAACTTTTGTTTGCTTTGATACTATTGTCAGATATCTTCGCTATTCCGGATATGACGTTACCTATGTTCGTAATGTTACTGACGTAGACGACAAGATTATTAAGAGAGCCAATGAAAATCACGAATCATGTGAAAGTCTTACAAACCGTCTTACTGAAGAAATGTATAAGGATTTCGAGGCTCTTCATATAAAGCGTCCAGATATAGAACCGAAGGCAACACACAATATTGATGTTATTATCGATATGGTGAGCAAACTCATTCAAAATGGTAATGCCTACGTTGCATCCAATGGCGATGTAATGTTTTCAATAGATTCATTCCCTCAGTATGGCAGATTATCTGGTCAGAATCTTGACGAATTACAGGCCGGTATCCGTGTGAATATTGAGGATGCAAAGAAGAATCCTTATGATTTTGTTCTGTGGAAAATGTCCAAGCCTGGCGAACCAATGTGGGATTCTCCTTGGGGGAAAGGTCGTCCTGGATGGCATATTGAGTGTTCTGCAATGAATTATAAGTATTTGGGTGAAGTATTTGATATTCATGGTGGTGGTTCAGATCTTATTTTCCCTCATCATGAAAATGAAATAGCCCAGAGTTGCTGTGCATTACATTCTGATTATGTGAAGTACTGGATGCATTCCGGTATGATGATGATCAATAAGGAAAAAATGTCCAAATCTTTGGGCAATTTCTTTACTATTCGTGAATTGTTAGAAAAATATGACGGTGAAGTTCTGCGTTATTTTCTTCTGAGCGCTCAATACAGAAGTCAATTAAATTATTCTGTGGATAACCTTGATCAGGCAAAGGCAGGTTTATCAAGATTGTATACAGCATTAAGAAATGTTGATGTACTGGAGCCTGATCATGATTCAGAATATCTTGTCCGCTTCAAGCAGGCTATGGATGATGATTTCAATACACCTCTTGCCTATGCCGTTTTGTTTGATCTAGCAAAAGAAATCAACACATTAAAGAGTTCTGACAAGGAAAAGGCAGGAAAACTTGCTGGTCTGCTGAAGGAACTCGGTGACGTACTTGGTTTATTGGCAATGGATCCTGAAGAATTCCTTAAGGGTGCTGTTGATAAGTCTGACGTTGATGTAGATTTAATAGAAGCTATCATCAAGGAACGTAATGACGCAAGAAAGGAAAAGAATTGGGCAGTTGCTGATGCTGCAAGAAAGAAACTTGCAGATATGGGGGTTGTAATAGAAGATGGCCCTAATGGCACAACCTGGAGAAAGAATTAAGTCTTAGTTATTTTTGCTAAAAACCATGTTACATACTATGCAACATGGTTTTTTTATGACTTGTTCTACATAAATATTTTTTTATTCTATGTTCTGAACCTGTTCTCTCATCTGCTCTATTTGGACCTTGAGCTCTATTGCACTGTTTGTTATCTCTGTATTGATTGACTTTGATGCAATGGTATTTGTTTCTCTATTAAATTCCTGCATTAAGAAATCGAGACGTTTGCCACAGATACCTCCTTGTTTGAGGATATGTTTAGCCTGTTCAATATGAGAACTTAGACGATTAAGCTCTTCAGCTATATCCATGCGCTGACATAGTAATATGATTTCCTGTTCCAAAAGACTGCCGTCAACTTTTACCTGATGCTGCTGAATAAAATCCTCGACCTTTGTCTTCTGCCATTCAACGATTTCTGGCATTCTGTTGATTATATTCTGTCTCATCAGTTCTATAGAATCCAAATGGCCGTTGAGGAATACGCTAATTTTATCTCCTTCCAAAGTTCTAGCTTCGTTCAGTTTCTTCATACATTCTTTAACAGCATTGATGACAAGTTCGTGAATAGAATCATTGCTGTTTGAGGTGTTGGCAATTACTCCCGGATACATAAGAATATCTAGAGCCGAGAAATTTATTGCGGCATTAGGATCTTTTGCCCTGTAGGCATTATTAATTTCACTGATTTTGGATGTTAATGCGGCAACAAGATTATTGTTGATTTCAAGTCCGTTACTTGCAACTTTAGGTGTCAGATTTATGGAAATTTCAAATTTACCTCTGTTAAAGAAATCTTTAAAACAGTTTCTGATTTCCATTTCATACAATTTAAGTTTTTCCGGAATCTTTACATTTATTTCCATATAGCGTGAATTAACGGTTCTGATATTAACTTCTGTTATATATTCATTGTTCTGGTCGGCATATGTAGCAAAACCGGTCATACTGTGTATCATGGTGATTCCTTATGTAAAATTATCAATCTCTATGATATTATACATTCTAATTCTGTGTGGTTAAAAGACAATATATCAACTTGACAGTGGTGTAAAAAATGAAGGATTACAAAAAGAATTTTATTGAATTAGCTCTTAAGAGAAATGTTTTGCGTTTTGGCAGCTTTACTTTGAAATCAGGAAGAATAAGTCCTTATTTTTTCAATGCCGGTTTGTTCTGCACTGGAGCTGATTTAGCTCAGCTCGGAGAGTATTATGCTGATGCCCTTCATGACAGTGGTGTTGATTTTGATGTTTTATTCGGACCGGCTTACAAAGGAATCCCTATTGTTGCTGCCACCTCTATTGCCTATTCAAGAAAGTATGGCAGTGAAGCTCCTTGGGTGTTTAACAGAAAGGAAGCTAAGGATCATGGTGAAGGTGGCAATCTTGTAGGTTCACCATTAACAGGCAATATTGTACTATTGGATGACGTGATTACTGCAGGTACAGCTATTCGTGAATCTATGCAGATTATTTCTGCGCAAAAGGATGCAAAGCTTGCAGGAGTTTTAATTGCTCTAGACCGTCAGGAAAAAGGTAAAACAGATTTAAGTGCAATTCAGGAAGTTGAAAGAGACTATAATACAAAGGTTTTCTCAATTATTACTTTGTCTGATCTCATTACCTATATTGCTCAGAATGATAATCTTAAGGAACATCTGGCTTCAGTTGAGGAGTATCGCAATACTTACGGCATTTAAATGTCTTGCCGGTTAGAAACGGCTTCATGTTCGAGAAAGGGGACTGACATAAAATCAGTCCCCTTTAGTTTTATATAAACGTAAAATGAATTACTTTTCGTTGATAACCGTAAAGGTTTGGAATGGAATACCAATGCCGGCACTTCTCAGCGCATTATATACTTTTTCATTAGTATCAAAGAAAACTCCCCAGTAATCAGAATTGTTTACCCATACACGACAGGTAAAATCAACTGAAGATGTGTTCAGAGCTCCTACAACCACTGTAATTCCTTTATCTTTTAAGATTCTTTCGTCAGCATTAAATACTGATTCCAAGGTTTCTTTTACTTTTTTAAGGTCAGAACCATATTCAACACCAAATACGAAGTCAACACGTCTGGTATCCATTCTTGAATAGTTCACAATACTACCAGAACTTACTGAACTGTTAGGAATGATAATAACCTTGTTGTCTCCTGTGATTAATGAAGTTGTAAAAATGGTGATCTCTTCAACAACACCCTGATGGCCTGCAACTTCAACAAATTCACCAACCTTGATAGGACGGAAAATCAGTAAAATTACACCAGCAGCAAAGTTTGACAGCGAACCCTGCAAGGACATGGCAACTGCAAAAGAAGCGGCACCGATAATGGCAACGAAAGAAGCTGTCTGTATACCAAGCTGACTTAAACATGCAGTAACAGCAAAGGCTATAACTGCATACTTAAGAATGTTGGAGATAAATTTTGAAATGGTTGGTTCTACTTTTGCTTTGTTCATTACTGAAAAGCATATTTTGGCTACAATTTTTGCCACAAGCCAGCCAATAACAAGAATTAAGATCGCAATGACGATATCAAGGCACACGTTAGTAATGACTTCCTGATGTTCCTGTATATAGCCGATAGGATCACTCCATAACTGTTTAGGAAGAATTTCAGTAACTGGTTTTGCCACATCTGCGGCTTCAGTAGTTGGTTCTGACATATATTTTAGTCCTCATTAAAAACATATAATTATAGAGTTACAGTTGAGTCTGCAACCCGAGTGATAATTTGATTATAAAAAATTTTAATGGATATACAATCCCTTAAAGCAAAAGAAAATAAACACCAATACAATTGATTAGGGGATTATCAATCGTTGTGATTTAATCCATTCATGTAAACAATACAGTGGTTAATAATGTGGTATCCCAACTCTTTTTTGGAGGTGTTAAGATAATTTACAGGATTACTATCTCTGCTATATATAGTAATACTGTTATTTTCACTGTTAAAACCTATTGATTTATCTGAAACGTCATTTGCAATAATCATGTCTGCGTTCTTTGTGCTAAGTTTTTTTAGAGCATTCTCTTCTATATTTTGGGTTTCGGCGGCAAAACCAATTACTAATTTAGGGCGTTTCTGATGATGACCTACAGTTGCCAGAATATCAGGGTTTTTTATCAGATCAACGGTCATTGAATCGGTGTCACTTGTTTTCTTTATTTTTTGGCATGCGATATTTTTACATCTGAAATCTGCAACGGCGGCAGATGATATGAATATATCGCAATCTTCAAGATTGTTTTCAACAGCGTCAAGCATTTCCTGAGCGCTAGTGATTTTTACAGTAGTTATTGACATAGGGGGGGCTAAATTGACCGGACCGCTAATGAGTACTACTTCTGCACCGAGATTTTTAGCTGCATCTGCAATGGCATATCCCATTTTTCCAGAACTGTAGTTTGAAATATATCTGACCGGATCGATGGCTTCTCTGGTAGGTCCGGCGGTAATAACCACCTTTTTCCCTAAAAGAGGTTTCTCGGATAGCAGTTTATTTAAAAAATCAACAATTTGTTCAGGTTCGGCCATTCTTCCTGGACCGGTTGCGCCACATGCCTGAAATCCGATTTCTGGGTTAATGACATTAAAACCATAGTTCACTAACGCTTTCAGATTGTCCTGAGTAATTGGATTTTTCCACATGTTTTCATTCATGGCAGGAGCAACAGTGATTGGACATGTTGCGGCAAGAACTATGGCAGTCAGAAGATCGTTTGCCATGCCTGCTCTCATCCTGGCTAAAGTGTTGGCAGTGGCGGGAGCAACGATAATGGCATCTGCTTTCGTTGCAAGTTCAATATGTTCTATGCCACTGTTACTTTGTGGCGCTAGAGTGTCAGACAAAACAGGATGTCCGCTCAAAGCCTGCATGGTAAGCTCAGTTATGAATGACTTTGCTGCTTCCGTCATTATAACCTGTACATCAGCTCCCTGTTTTTTTAGGGCTCTAACCAAATAGGCTGCCTTGTAGGCCGCAATTCCGCCGGTAATTCCGACAATAATAAATTTATTTTGTAAACTCATGGCATTCATTAAAGCTGTAATTAAAATCTAATGATGTTTTGTACCAACATTTAAGTCAATTATGGAAAATATCCAGAAAAAGTTTTATTTTTTGTTATTTTCACCCTAGTGATTATAATGGAAGTGAAAAAATAATTGTGATTTATATACTATTATTGATTCCTTTGTGTTAGAATATTGCAGTTTTTTAGCTTAAGAGACTGTATTACAGGAATGTATTATTTCTCTTGTGTCTTGAAGCTAAGCCTATCAGGTTCCAGGATCTGAGGGTTTTTTTACGCATTTTAACGATAAATTATTGCAAATTTTGCATAAATATTGTATAAATTCGCAAAATTAAATTTGATTGCACACCTTGAAGTTCTCTTCTGGGTTGTTAAAGTAAGTTATATTTTAAAATTTGGAGTGACGGACAATGTCAAGAGTATGCCAGGTTACGGGGAAGCGTCCAGCAGTGGGTAATAATCGTTCTCATGCTAAGAACGCAACTCGTCGTCGTTTTCTCCCAAATCTTCAGACACACAAGTTTTGGGTTGAATCAGAAAACAGATTTGTAAGATTACGTTTAACTACTAAAGCAATGCGTACCATCGATAAGGTTGGTATTGATCAGGTTTTAGCAGATATGCGTGCTCAGGGTATCGCTGTATAATAGAGGAGTATTAAGATGGCTGCTAAGGGTGGACGCGAAAAGATTCGCTTAAATTCTACTGCTGGTACTGGTCATTTCTATACCACTACCAAGAACAAGCGTACAATGCCGGAAAAGATGGAAATCAAGAAGTTTGATCCGGTTGTTCGTAAGCATGTAATTTATAAGGAAGGCAAGATCAAGTAATCTTGACTGCTTTGTTCTTTTAGTTTAAACCCGGGATTTTTCTCGGGTTTTTTTGTATGTGGTTAATATTGTTATGCCAGAATTACCAGAAGTTGAAGTAACCATGCGTGGAATATCCGGTTTTTTAAAAAATTCGCGGATAACAGACATCAATGTTTATTACCCAAAATTAAGAGAACCTATTTCAGAGAAATTTTCCAGTCTCCATGATCTTAAAGTTTTATCTCTTGCAAGACGGGGAAAATACATAATTATAGAGACAGATCAGGGGACAATTCTGATTCATCTCGGTATGACTGGACATTTACTTGTCTGTGACAGTGATTTACCGATGAAAAAACACGATCATGTTGAGATGGTTCTTAGCAATGGAAAAACGATTAGGTTTAATGATCAGCGAAGATTTGGTTTATTTTTGTGGTTTCCGCTGGGTGAAGATGTATACGGGAGTAAATATCTGGTGAATTTGGGGTATGAACCACTGACTGATGATTTTACACCAGAAGCACTTTATTCTTCTTTGGTTCATCATGGGAGAAAACCTGTAAAACAAGCACTGATGACTAATGAAATAGTGGTTGGTATAGGTAATATATATGCAAGTGAAATCTTATTCAGCTGTAGAATCAATCCACTAACACCAGCAGGTCATGTCACATTAGCAGATTGCGAAAAGATGGTGCCTATTATTAAAACAACATTACTGAATTCAATTGAAAACGGCGGAACAACGATTAGGGATTTCAGTGGTGCAGATGGTAAAAAAGGATATTTTGTTCAGAAGCTGAATGTTTATGGCAAATCTAATGAAAAATGTCCTGTATGCGGATGTTTAATTGAAAGCAGGGTAATAGGCGGACGAAACACGTATTTCTGCAGCAACTGTCAGAGAATAAAGTGATTTTATAAGATATTATCTGTGTTTACCGATAATACAGAAATGACTCTGGTTGGAGTCATGTACGGATGTTATTTAAAGTATGATGATATTTCATCGGGAATGTAAGGTTTGATATCTCCGCCATGTTTATATATTTCTCTCACAAGTGTTGAAGATATATAAGAGTATTTATGGTCTGTAGGCAGCATAACAACTTCAAGATTAGGCAAAAAATCCCTATACATGGCGGTAAGGCTTAATTCATACTCAAAATCAATTGTATTTCTCACTCCTCGTATTAAAAAATCAGCATTAAGTTCCTTTAGAAGATTAGGTAAAAGGCCACTGAAGCCGATTACATTGATTTTCGGGTTATGTATACACTGTTTTACCATTTCAACACGTTGTTCTAAGGTGAATAATGTATGTTTAGACGGGCTTTCACAGACGGCAATGGTGATATTTTCGACCATTTTGGCAGCCCTGTTTAAAATATCAAGATGACCTTTAGTAAAAGGATCAAAGGTTCCTGGAAAAACTGCTAACATTTTTTAACCTAAAGGTGATAATCAATAATAACGTCATTCATGGCCTTTTTAACTTCGGCGGATGTTATAGTCATCATTGCATGCTTATTTCTTACTCTGGTTCTCCATTTCAGATTTGATACATCTGAATGTTCTTTTCTTATTTCTGTATCGTAAACTGAAACGGCATATTTCATAAAATTACAAGGACCTACGCGTGCAGGATTATGGTGTGCATAGATGCCAACAACAGGTACATTAAGTGCATTAGCCATATGAACGGCAGCTGAATCAGGAGAAACGACCATACCTGCATGATGAATAACTCCAAGCATTTCTCTTAGTGAGGTTTTTCCAGACAGATTGATAATCTTATCGATTGTATTTGTACAGCCTTCAATAATCATATCAGCAATGGCTTTTTCCTTTTTGCTTTTTCCTGTACAGATTGCAACCTTTAAACCTTTTGAAATAGCAAAGCGACAGATTTCTATGTAACCGACAATGGTCCAGTTTTTGTAATCCTTGGAACTGCATGGAGACAGGATAACGGTTGATTTATCAATTTTGTATTTGTTAGCCACTGAGTAATCACTGTCAGTTAGATGAAAATCCCATACTGGTTTTTCAGTCGTACATCCGATTTCTTTGGCAAAAGCCATGAAACCATCTATAACATGGGGAGAATCAGGAGATTTTACTTTGATATTTGTAAAAACCTGCTGCATGTCCATGGCTCGTTCTTTGTCAAATCCCATTTTTTTTGGGGTTTTTACAAGTAATGACAGTAAACTAGCCTTAAGTGAACTCTGCATATCCAACAGGCAGTCAAAAGATTGGTTTTTGAGTATGTTTTTTATTCTGAGATACTCTTTTAAACCGCCTTTTTTGTTGTATGTGATTAAATTAATCCCTGGTATGCCACTCATCAAAGAGCTTTCGGTTTTTCCTATTAGCCAAGTGATGTTTGCTTGCGGTTGCTGTTTTTGTATTAACTGTATTGTTGCCAATGCATTAATACAGTCTCCGATGGAGGATAATCTCAAACAGCATATATTCTTTGGTTCAGATATTACAGGCATAACTTAACAATCCACTAATTCACAATAACATGATTATAAAACACATTTTGATTAAAAGTATCTATAAGCTGAGGTTATCTTGAATATTTTTGTGATAACTCATTTATTTGGTATTTTTGATTCTGTAATGAATTTTTAATTTTGATTTTTCAGTGGCACCAGTTGATTTACGATAGTTTTCAAACCAAAAATCACATAAATGTTTGTTAGTTTTGGAGATAATCATTTTACATTGCTATAATTTTGAATGAAGATTTGCATATTTAAAGAATTACGAGTGGTTAGGGTGAATTATGGCTTCAATTAAAGATAAATTTACAGTAAAGAAAAAGGGAATATCAATAATAGCTAACCCTGAATTCATTCCCGAAACAACAGAAGTTGATGAAATAATTAAATATTTTGACATTCAACAATACAAGACTGATGCTAAAGTAATAGATGTTCATTACGGTAGGGGGAAGACCTATTTAATTCAGGATTCGTATAATCGTCGGGTTATTTTCAGACATTATTGGCGCGGTGGTCTTATTGGCAAGGTGCTTGGGGATAAGTTTTTGTCTTTCTTCGGCAGTTCACACAGATCTTTCAGAGAGTATGATCTACTGCAGACTATGAAAAAGATGGGATTACCCGTGCCTAAGCCAATAGCTGCAAAGGAAGAGAAAAGTCTCTTTTTTATCAGAAACGATATAGCCCTGCAGGAAATTCCAGGTACTA
The DNA here is from genome assembly GCF_000701925.1 of Ruminobacter sp. RM87. Classification (NCBI taxonomy): domain Bacteria; kingdom Pseudomonadati; phylum Pseudomonadota; class Gammaproteobacteria; order Aeromonadales; family Succinivibrionaceae; genus Ruminobacter; species Ruminobacter sp. RM87. Next base: position 42,111 of record NZ_JNKD01000009.1, read on the forward strand.
AAAATTTAGGTGAAATTCTTGCGGATCGTCGACTTACCGATGTCGAGATAGTTAAAATCGGGGATGCTATCGGAAGATTATTTAAGGCTGGCATTTATCACAGTGACCTGAATATTACCAATATACTGTTTGACGGTGCTGATAATGTCTGGATTGTTGATTTTGATAAGTGTGTTCAGCGAACCATCAGTAAAAAGCAGTATCACGAGATGGTAAACAGACTTAAAAGGTCTTTTGATAAATTTAAGGAAAATCGTAATAATTTCCATTGGTCTGAGTATGACTTTACCAAGCTGTTACCAGCGATAAAAAGCTCATATGAAAAGAATTACTAGAGGATTCTTGAATGAGATTCATAAGCGGAAAAGATTTCTTTTCCGCTGTTTTATTTTGATGTGATAGTTACTTGCTACTTTCCACATTCTTCAAGAAGGTTTAAGGTTTTATCAATTGCTCCTCTGTTGCTGTTTAAAACATTCTGGGCATTTCTTTTAAGCTTTTCTATGTCTTGTTCGTTATTAAGCAGTGTTTCTATAATATGGGGAAGTTCACTGTTTTCAGCTACAATGCTGGCCTGATTATTAACGAGGTCATGAAAAATTTTTTTGAAATTTCGAACATGCGGGCCACTGATAACCGGTGTATTTACTGCTATAGCCTCCAGGGGATTGTGTCCTCCTATGTCAACCAGACTTCCTGCCATAAGTACCAGTGTTGAAGCACTCAGATATATAGGCATTTCTCCCATGGTGTTTCCTATAATAACGTCTGTGTTCTGACTGATTTCAGGATCTGTTTTTCTAGCGGTATTAAACCCTGCTGCTTTCGCTAGGTTAAATACTGATTCAAAGCGTTCCGGGTGCCGAGGTATAAGCAGAAGCAGAAGGTTTGGAATGGAATTTTTTACCTCTTTGAATATATCCAGGGCAATTTCATCCTCTCCCTGATGGGTGCTGGCAACACAAAGAATCTTTTTTTCTGGAAACAGTTTTTTAAATTTTTTACCTAACGCAATTTTTTCTGGATTGACATCAATATCAAATTTCAAAGAACCAGAAATGCTAAGTTTATTCGGCGGAATCCCAAGTTTCTCGAAATTGTTTCTGTCATCAACAGTTTGGCAGATAAGCATTTTAAGTTTATCGCCTATAAGAGTATTGAACGTGCTTTTCAGCATGGCGTACCTTGAGGCACTTCTTTCCGAAAGTCTAGCATTAATCAGGTAAACCGGAACATCCTGTGATTCCAGCTCCTGCAGAAGATTTGGCCACAGTTCTGTTTCCATAATGATTAAGGCAGAAGGCTTTAATTTTTCTGTAAATTTTTTAACTGCAATCGGGGAGTCAAGAGGAGCATAATGATGTTCAACGTAAGAAAGGTTCTTATATAGAGCCGCTCCGGTTGGTGTTGATGTTGTAACTACAATGTGTTTATCAGGCCATCTTTCATGAAATTTTTTTATTAGTGGAAGAGCGCCCATTGTTTCCCCCACACTTACAGTGTGAAACCACACAGGAGAATGATAATCTTTTTCTGGAATATTCCCCAAAAGTTCGTTTATTCGTTCTCCGTAGGCATTACCTTTGGCTGAAAACCGGATTTTCTGGTATATGACTGGTGCAAGAACAGCCGTGACTACTTTATAAATGAGGCTGAGGATCATTTTATATCCTCCCATTTGCTGCAGATTTTATTCCATACCATTTCAGCTGTCAGTTTCTTGAGACAGTCTGTGGTGCCATACCGGCATTGACGCTTGAAGCAGGGGTGACATGGTTCTGTTGATTCAACGAGCAGTGCATTTGTCGTTGTTGGTGGGGTATAAAGAGTGCTGGTTGAACCGAAAATAGCAATAACTCTTACTCCTACCGCCGCACTTATGTGCATAAGTCCGGAATCATTGCAGATTACAAATTTACATGCGGCAAGCAGGTCTATTGCTTCCTCGATAGTTGTCCGACCGGCAAGAATATGAACTCTCTTCTGATAATCAGGGGATACTGATTTTTTAAGTTTTTCAGCAGTTTCAACATCTTTATTCGAACCGAATATCCATACTTCTCTGCCACTGTCTGATGATAAATACTTATCAGTAATTATTGCATAATATTCAGGAGGCCATTTTTTGGTAGGACCAAATTCTGCTCCAGGACATATCCCAAGTACATCAGCCTGAATATTTATCGAGAATTTTGATGAGGCAGTGGAAGTGTCAGATTCATGAACCGTAAGTTTAGGAGTTGGGATTTCCTTTAAATCTTTTTCGGATTTTATTTCTGAATTTGAATGTGCAAGGGACGTGTATCTGGATATGAGTTTCGGAAAATCTTTTTTGTTTCTGCGATAATCGGTAAGAATAAAATAACGTGATTCACCGATCCATCCTCGACGATAAGGAATCCCGGCAAAAAGCGGAATTAAGGCGCTTTTAAATGAATTTGGAAGAATATATGCCTGATCATAATGATTGGCTTTTAATTCCTTTCCTAATCTGTATCTTTCTTTAAGATTGAAAACACCGTGTCCTATGGGCATTAAAATGGCATTAGATACTTCAGGCATTCTTTTAAGAACATCCAGACACCATTTAGGAGCCATAACATCAATTATAGAATCAGGATAAATTTTCTTTAATTCCATGTACAGACACTGTGACATGACCAGGTCACCGATCCATGAAGGTGCTATAACCAAAATGCGCATAAAAAATCCTTATTATTCTGAATATACATTTGATATTATAAGACAAATCTGTATTAAACCCATGTTGTTTTGTCTCGGTTAGGTGGTTTTTAATGAGGAATCTAAAATATCCGTTGGTAACATATTCAGTGGTTGTTACATGTGTTGTTGTTTATCTGTTGCAGTTGATTTCTCATAACAAAATTGATTACAGCCTTTTTTTCATACCTGAACGAATAATTGATAATTTCGAAGTATGGAGATTGTTTACTCCCGCGATTATGCATTTTGGGGTAATGCACATTCTTTTTAATGTGATGATTTTTAATTTTTTCGGTAGTATGATTGAGAGGGATTACGGCCCCTCTAAGTTATTGCTGATGTTTTTCGGATTTTCAGCAGTATCAGACTTTTTTCAATATCTGTTTACTCAAAATTATTTATTTGGCGGGTTGTCCGGTGTTGTTTCCGGTGTTGTCGGTTACAGCATGATAATTTCAGTTATCCCGGGAGTGGATTCAAGATTCAAAATGGCCGTTGGTTTATGTCTGATTAATATCGTTTTTAACATCTATGAATATTTTGCTCAGAGTCATGTCGCTTTTGCGGCACATGCAACTGGACTGATAGCCGGAATTGCATGGGGTGTTTTCGAATATAATCTTATTATGCACAGAATGGGCAGAAAATTTTCGGCAAAAGATATAGTAAACGGGATTATCAATACTTTGCGCAACAGATAACAGTCGTTATTTTACGGTGTATCTGAGATTGGATGGCAACAGAGGTCCCACTGCATTTACCAGCTTCTGCAGTTTGGCTATATTTTTCTTTATGGTGCCAGGAATTATTTTTTTCTTCTTAGAAGCAGATTTTTCCACGGTGTCTGAACCAACGGTGTTTTCTGCATTTTCTTCAGCGATAAATATGTACTGATGTCTGATAAATGTTTCACTCATAACCCTGAAGGTAATAGGATCGGAGAATTCAGGGGAATTGTCTGTAATTTCTACAGGAAGTTCCTTACTCTTCTGGACACATCTGTCAATAAAGTCTTTTATTGTTATGGTATTATCCTTTTCAGCGCTGATAATTCTTACTGCCAACAGGTATCTAATCAGATTGAGGTATATACAGCTGCTTAGAATTCCCATTAAATCAGAATACTTCTTATTGATAAAATACATGTCATCTTCTGTTCTTATGTATTCAGCAAGTTTGAATGATTTGAGGTAATCTGAAATTGTCTGATCAAGAATATCTTCGGATATAGGTGAAAAGAGCTCATGTCTCAGGAAATAAAACACATTTCTGGTATGTACGATAATATCCTTGTAACAGATCTTTTTGTGTACCATGACGATGGTGGCTATCAATGCCGGCAGAACAAAGAAATGCTGTATATTATTTCTGAAGTATGTGAGGTAAATTATCTGCTTAGGATTTGGTTTTGCGTATTTTTCCCCATCAATTTTTTCTATGTGGAAAGGATGCAGCTCCATGGCCTGATGTAGCAGAATTTGCCCAGGAGTTTCCGGAATAATGTCCTGTTTGATTGCAGAACTGCTTTTGAGTACCTGAAGGTAGAAGTTAACCACTTCATGAAGTTTTCTGATGCTCAATGTATGTTTGTGTGCTGACAGGATGGCCAGAGCACTTAAATTCAAACCATTGATTGCGGCGGAAGCATTAAGATTGATAATAATCTGATCAGAAAGCTGGTTAACAGTGTCAAACAGCCACGAAGGCTTGGAGTTTGCAGTAATTCCAAGAGAATCCTGCTTCCATGTTGGAGCGTTCTGGTCAAGAAAATCATTTATGGTAACCGGATCACCAAAGCTTATGTATCCTCGTCCATAGTACTTGAATCTTTTATAGATGTTAAAAAGCTGCCAGAAACTTTCTTTTTCCTTTTGTTTTGTTCCTGTTAATTCATCCATGTAAGAATTAACTTCCAATACTTTTTCATATCCCAGATATATCGGAACAAAGGTGATAGGCTTGTTTGGGCTAATAAGCTGATTTTGAACAGCCATGGAAACAAGACCTGTGCGTGGAGGCAGGGTACGTCCGGTTCTGGATCGTCCACCCTCAATGAAAAATTCAATGCTGTATCCTTTTGCACACAATGTGTGTATATATTCTCTGAATACGGCAGTATAAAGTTTGTCGCCCTTGAATTTGCGACGCATAAAGAAAGCACCGCAGGCACGCAGATATCTGTTTATTGGGAAGAAGTTCAGGTTGTTTCCTGCAACTACATGGGGAACAACAAGACATTCATTGAAGAGAGCATAAAAGAGTAACAGATAGTCCATGTGGCTTCGATGACAAGGAACATATATTATTTCATGCTCTTTTCTGATTAGATCATGAACCTGCGCAGCACCTTTAATGGTTATACCCTGATAAAGTTTATTCCAGACCAGATGAAGCAGAATGGACGTAAAACGCAGAGATGAGTATGAGATGTCAGCAAGTATTTCATCAAGCATGGCATAAGCATCAGACTCTATCTCAGAGTAGTTTTTGCCCGTTTCAGTACTTATCTGCTTTATTGTTTCTTTAATATTATCGCTTTGAAGAAGTTCTTGTATAAGATACTGTCTGTTAGGTAGTCTAGGCCCGATAAATTCAAGATGTTTATTCTCAAAGTCTGCTCTGGTATGGCTAGCAAGCTGATGAATAATTTTATCGTCAGAGTATTTACTAATCATCTTGCTGAGGCTGATTGGTTCGGACAGAACTGTAAGGTTGTCTAGCCCAAGAAATAGAACTCTCAGAAACTTTCTAACGATACTGCGGGGGCGATTTATCGGATCCTTATACGGTTCACCTACGTGACCGGGATTTCTTCCCCAAAAGATGCTTACCGGAATGATCTGCAGATCTTCTCCAGTCTTTCTGGTATAAAGGATCCATTCTCTGAATGTTTTTTCAAAGTTGTAATCCTTTGCCTTACCTGAAAAAATCCAGTTAACCTTTTTCATGTATGTCGTTCTTGGAATCTTGTGTCCGTCAAGTTCGATATATGAAAATGGATTTGGCAGCCGCTGGGCTCTTGTTAATTTTTCAAGAGTAAGCATATCACTGATGGAATTAGACTGCATTACGTAGCATACACGTTTATTATCATCAAGTTTTATGCTTGATTTCAGGTTTTCTTTTTTGTAGTGGCAGGCTCCCAGAATTTTTACGGGAATATAGAATACTGCTCTAAGTATATCTTCTTTAAGCATTCTGTCCTCCCGTAAAACTTAGTACATCACCATAATTTAATTTTACTAACGATTATAAAATTTTAATGTGATTTAAATGAAAAAAGTTATTATGTTGCAATCTTTTAAGTTATTATAAACTCAATGGGTAGATGAGGAATGCTAATTCTTGGCATACCGCAATCTGTTTATTACGAAGTAAATGATGAAGGAAGGTCAGCGGGTTGTTATGGTAACAGAGGATTCAAAATATGCTCGTCTGGTTGTAATGGCGTCGCTTAGTTCAATTATGATGGCACTTCTGCTGGTAATAGCAAAGATGCTGGTATGGTTCTTTTCAAATTCCATAACAATACTTGCATCCATGACTGATTCCATGATGGATTTGGTTACGTCCGTGATTAACTATATTGCAGTCAGATTTGCCATTAAACCCCCTGATGAAGACCATAATTACGGACATGCCAAGATTGAGGCCTTAGCCGGACTGGCTCAGTGTGCTTTTATATCCGCGTCTGCAATATTTCTTTTGGTTAGCAGTATAAACAGGTATTTTAATCCGGTTCAGTTGACGAATATAGATCTGGGAATATATGTTACGGTTTTATCTCTTATTCTTACCCTTTTTGTTGTAGTTTTTCAGACGTACGTCATTAAAAAAACCGATAGTCAGATTATAGCTGCTGATCGTCTGCACTGTCAGAGTGATCTTTATTCAAATCTGGCTATAATCGTGTCTCTGCTCATCTGTTCGACAGGATACGAAATAGCGGATGTTATTTTCGCTTTGTTAATTACGGTGTACATTGCTCATGGTGTTTATGGTATAGGTGTCAGATCTCTTAATGTGCTGTTGGATAAAAAGATTTCAAATCATCTGATAAACGACATTACCTCAATAATGTTGGCTACCCCTGGTGTGCTTGGACTTCATGAAATGCGTACAAGAAGAGTAGGTAACTATATCTATATTCAGGTTCACATGTGTATAGATCGGAATATTTCTCTTGAAGAGGCTCATGCTATTGCCTCCACTGCTCAAAAAGCTGTATTATGCAAATATTCACAGGCTGATATACTGATACACATGGATCCTGTTAATAAAACAGATTTAAGTGACTAACATAAAGGTTGTAAACAGTGATTATAGAACAAATCTGGGATGCTATTAGGACAGAGGCTACGGCAATGATGGTTAAGGAACCGATGCTTGGTAGCTTTTTTCTGCAGGCCATAATCAACCAGAAAAGCTTTGCTGATGCTTTAAGTTTTCAGTTATCAAACAGACTTAGTTCTTCCGTTATGCCTGCAATTGTGCTGAGAGAAATTTTCGATGAGGCCTTTGCCAGTGATGGAGAGATAATAAAAGCGGCAGCAATAGATCTGGAAGCTGTAAAAGAGAGGGATCCTGCCGTCCTGTACTATACAACACCTATATTGTACCTTAAGGGCTATCAGGCTATTCAGGCGTATAGAATATCGCACTGGCTCTGGGTTAATCAGCGTCATGAAATTGCTTATTTCCTGCAGAACATTATATCTGTTACATTTGGAGTTGATATTCATCCTGCCGCCAAGATGGGGGCAGGCATAATGTTTGACCATGCTACTGGTATAGTCATTGGTGAAACAGCTGTGGTTGGTGATGATGTTTCGTTTTTGCATAACGTTACTTTAGGCGGTACCGGACACGAGCATGGAGATCGTCACCCAAAAATATGCAGTGGGGTAATGATTGGTGCAGGGGCCAGCATTCTCGGTAATATCATAGTAGGTACTGGAGCAAAAATCGGAGCCGGCAGTGTTGTACTGCATGATGTGGAGGCTCATACGACTGTAGCCGGGGTTCCGGCAAAGGTTGTCGGTAAATGTTCCTGTGACAAGCCTAGTGCTGATATGGATCAGCGCATCTAATGTAGGGAGATTGATTCTATGTATCTCAGTACTTCAAAAATCTGTTCTGTTTACGGTGATTCTGTTGATGTTATGGAACCTTTGTTTCAGTCTTATGGCGGAAGAAAGGAATTCTATGGACAGGTTGTGACCATTAAGTGTTTTGAGCAGGTGGGGGTAATCCTTGATACGTTGCGTCAGGATGGAGCTGGAAAGGTTCTTATCATTGATGCAGGTGGTTCCCTGAGAAAAGCCGTATTATCTGAAGACATAGTTTCGCTTGCCACTCATAATGCCTGGGAAGGTATTATCTGCTATGGTGCGGTATGTGATGTGAAAGAACTGGCAGATTTTGATATTGGTATCAAGGCTGTCGGGGCTTTTCCCGTCATTGCTGAAGAGAATGATCAGGGAGAACAGGATTGTCCTGTGAATTTTGCAGGTGCAACCATTTATTCCGGTGATTATGTGTACGCTGATGAAACTGGCATTGTGTTGAGTCAGGAGCCGCTTGATCTGAATAGTTAAGAATTACTTGTCAGGACGGATCATTCCTATTGAGCTGGCAATTCTTTTTTGCCAGCTTCCTAGATTTTCCTTAAGAGTAGAATTTTCCTTGCTGAGTTTTGCTATTTCATTTTGAGCAGTAACTAATTGATTTTCCTTTTCTCTCAGTTTGTTGTTGCATATTTCCTGATATTGGCTGATTTTATCTTTGAGATTATCAAGTCTTTGAATAAGATCATTCTGCTGAGAAAAATCGCTCATAGGTTCACCTGCAATATTTAAAGAATATACCTGCTTAAATCTTCATTTTCTATAATATTTCCAAGATGTTCAGAAACATAAGATCTGTCAATTGAGAATGAAGAACCTCTGTATTCTGACGCGTTGAAGGAAATATCTTCCATCAATTTTTCCATAATGGTGTGTAAACGGCGAGCCCCTATATCTTCAACGGATGAGTTGACTGAATAGGCGGCCTCAGCGATAGCATCGATTCCATCCTGAGGGAAGGAAATATTAACACCTTCCGTTTCCATAAGCTTTATGTACTGTTCTGTGAGAGATGCATGCGGTTCTGTCAGTATTCTGGCAAAATCTTTGGCTGTAAGTGATTCAAGTTCAACTCTAATTGGAAGTCTGCCCTGCAGTTCAGGAATCAGATCAGATGGCTTGGATAATTGAAAAGCTCCGGAGGTAATAAACAGAATATGGTCGGTTCTGATTACGCCGTATTTAGTTCTGACAGCACATCCTTCAATCAATGGAAGAAGATCTCTCTGTACCCCTTCTCTGGAAACTCTTGTCTGGGTATCCTTCTGGTTTTCACAGATCTTATCGATTTCGTCGATAAATACAATACCATGATTTTCAACAAGATTAACCATGCTGTGTTTAATGTCGTTTTCATTAACCAGTTTTGATTCTTCGTCTTCGGTAATGATTTTAAGGGCATCTGTTACTTTAATGTGAGTTCTGCTTATTTCAGAATTGAACTGATTGTATATGTCTCGCAGTTTTCCCGGTAAACTGTCTACATCAGGAGCGAGCATTATTTGAATATTGCTTGCAAGGTCGTTCGTTTTAGGGAGATCTATAAAAATTTCTTCTTTGTCATAGAGCCCTTTTCTTAAGTTATCCAGAATCTCTTCTCTCGTTGGAATGGTGGAAAATGATTCGTCATCTTTTTCAGAATTTGATTCTTCTGAGAATTTTGAAAAAAGTGCTTCCACAACTTTCTTTTCAGCCTGTTCCGTTCCCTCCTTCTGATATTTTTTCTGCTGTTCTTCTCTGAGCATTTTCATGGCCACTTCAGCAAGTTCATCAATAATAGAATCAACTTCCTTACCAACATATCCGACTTCAGTGAATTTAGTGGCCTCTACCTTGAGGAAAGGAGCATCAGTTAATTTAGCAAGACGTCTTGCGATTTCTGTCTTACCGACACCTGTCGAACCAATCATCAGAATATTTTTTGGGGTTGTCTCTTCTCTTATAGATTCATCAAGCTGCATGCGTCTCCATCTGTTGCGCATGGCTATGGCAACGGAACGTTTTGCTTTATTTTGTCCAATAATATGTTTATCCAGTTCTGCGACAATTTCACGAGGTGTCAAATTTTTCATTCTTAACGGATTCCGTAACTGTATTCTAGGAATATGACTAGATTGCTATTGATTCGATGGTGAACTGCTTATTTGTGAATACACATATATCACTGGCAATATCAAGTGATTTTTTCACGATTTCTTCAGCATCAAGTTCTGTGTTTTCAAGTAATGCTCTAGCTGCGCTATACGCATAATTTCCTCCGGAACCTATAGCGAGCAGGTCGTTATCCTGTGTAACCACATCACCAGATCCACTGATAAGAAAAGATTTGCTTTTATCAGCAACAATTATCATTGCTTCAAGCCTTCTGAGAATTTTGTCCGTTCTCCATAATTTAGAAAAGGCAATTACGCTTTTTTCGAAATTGCCATTACAGGATTTAACCTGTTCTTCAAAAATATCAAGTAAAGTGAATGCGTCTGCAGTTGAACCTGCAAAGCCGACAATGATATCTCCGTTGTTCAGTTTCCTTACTTTTCTAGCATTGCCTTTAAGGACGGTGTTTCCTAATGAAACCTGTCCGTCACCGCCGATCACTACTTTTCCGTTTTTTCTAACTGATACTATAGTTGTCATTCGATGAACCTGCAGTATTAATATTTAAAGAAGGCGCATTCTGAACCCAGTTTGGCGTTTACAATTTCTGATCTTGCCTTTTCTGCTTCAGCCTGATTTGTATAAGGGCCTATGCGTACTGCATAGGCGTATCCACCACCTATCTGTTTATGATATATGGAGGATTCTTTTCCGTTAAATGCAAGTTTGGCCTTCTGTTCCTGAGCTTCTTTCTCTGTACGATAATTTCTTGCGCATTCGATATAGAGCTTACCTTTCTGTACAGGTTTGCTACTAACATTATTACCTGAGACAGTATTGGAATTAAGAGAATGCCCCATCTTTTTTTCCATGGCTAAACGACGTTTTTCTTCGGCTATGCGACGTTTTTCTTCAGCGATTCGTGCTTTTTCAGCCTCTACTTTACGACGTTCTTCTTCCAGTTTACGCTTTTTTTCCGCAAGGGCTTTTTTTCTTGCGTTTTCTCTGGCAATAGTCTCTGCTTCGTAATTTCTGGTAATAGTTACTCCAGAACCGGTGTCTATACTTCTGTTTTCCAGAATTTCAGTATATTGATATCTGGAATTACTATTAGACTGTGGTTTTGCAACCTGCGGCTTTGTTGTTTTCTGAGTCGAGGTTGCGATTGCTCTGCTGGCATTTTTATTTGACTGTAATTGCCATACAACAACCCCGAGCAGAGCAATAATGATCAGAGCCGCCATGATAATAATCCTGACCTGCCATCCCGATATCTGGTTTTTTTTAGAAGATTTTCGGGATGAGGATTTTTTTCTGTTTCTTACAGTCGCTACCATTACATTCTGTCCAGAACATTGATACCAAGCATATTAAGACCTGTCTTTATGATTGATGATGTTGCCTTGCATAATGCCAGACGACTTGCCTTGACATCTTCTGCAACTTCATCCTTATTTATTGGGCATGCTTCATAGAATCTCATAAATAAGCCGGCAAGTTCATATACATATGTACATATGATATGAGGGGCAATCTTGTTGGCAGCATTGTTTACAACTTCGTTGAATTTTACAAATTGCTGAGCAAGAGCTTCTTCTTCAGGTGTTGTGATTACGATCTTGCCAGGTTTTGCTTCGCCAGCTTTCTTGAAAATAGACTGAATTCTGCTGTATGCGTATTGAAGGTACGGAGCTGTATTACCTTCGAATGTTAACATGTTATCCCAATCGAACACGTAATCGGTTGTTCTGTTTTTGGATAAATCTGCATACTTTACGGCTCCCATTGCAACGGTTTTGATTACTTCATCTTTCAGGTTGTCTGGAAGGTCGTTGTTTCTTTGGGAAATTAATTCAGCGGCTCTGGATTCAGCTTCATTGAGCAGATCCTTTAATTTTACGGTACCGCCGTCTCTGGTCTTGAAAGGCTTGCCGTCTTTACCCAACATCATACCGAAAGCACCGTGTTCCAATACCACTCCTTCAGGTACATAGCCAGCGAGTCTTGCAATTTCCCATGACATCATTAAATGTTCGTGCTGACGACTGTCTGCAAAACAGATTATTCTGTTTGCACCTAAAGTTTCACAACGATATTTTGTGCAAGCTATATCGGTAGTGGTATACAGGAAACCGCCATCTTTCTTCTGAACAATAACACCACGAGGATTTCCGTCCTTATCGGCAAAACTCTTCAGATAAACTACCATTGCTCCGTCATCTTTAACGGCAAGATTTTTGTTAACAAGATCTTCGACAAGAGGCTTCAGCATTGGATTGTACAGGCTTTCCCCCATAATATCCTTTTCTGTAAGAGATATGTTGAGTCTGTTGTATATTTCCTGATTCTGAACCATGGTAATGTTAACTAGCTTCTTCCACATTTTCAGACAGTATTCATCACCACTCTGAAGTTTAACTACGTAACCTCTGGCCTTTACAGCGAATTCTTCATCGCTTTCATAGCATTTCTTTGCTTCACGATAGAAAGCCTCAAGATCACTGAGCTCAAGATTTGAAGCATTTTCATTTTCTTTCTTTTCGAGATACGCAATCAGCATACCGAACTGGGTACCCCAGTCACCAATGTGATTGGCTCTGATAACTTTGTGCCCTAAAAATTCAAGAATGCGAACAACGGCATCACCTATAACTGTTGAACGGATATGATGAACGGCCATTTCCTTTGCTACATTAGGTGATGAGTAGTCAATAACGACAGTTTCCGGTTTATCGGTAACCTTGACACCTAAGTGGTCGTCACTGAGAATGGCTTCAACCTGAGCTGCAAGATAATTTTTACTAACAAAGAAATTAATAAAACCGGGACCTGCAATTTCCACTTTGGTAATTTCGTTGGATACGGGAATGCTGTTTACAATTAATGAAGCTATTTCCTGTGGCTTTTTTTTCATTGGTTTGGCTAAAAGCATGGCCAAATTAGTTGCATAATCACCATTTTTCTTATCTTTGGTGTTTTCAATCATTACTCTGACATTTGAGTCCTGAGGAATAAGATTGTCTTTTTTAAACTGTTCTACTATTCCGGTTAAAATATCTTGAATTTTCTGTTTCATAATTGCGATAGCTTTATTAGTAAAATAAACAAATTTTGCTAAATTTTACTCTGTCGGCATTTTTTTTTCCACTTAAAAAATTAATCACCGTTTCTGCTGATTATGTTATTTATTCGTTACCCAAAGGATCAATTTCTATAACAGAATGAACTGATGATTTGCATTGAAACCTGTCAATATTTGCAATAATCAGATCTACAAATTCTGATAAATCCCTTTTAGCACGCGAGTTGATTAGAACGTAGAAGTGATACCTGTTCTGTCTTCTGGTAATGTAGGCCGACGTCGGTTTCATAATGACAAGATTGCTGAATTTTGATGACTGACTGTTCATGAAATTATATGCATCGTATATAAACGATATGACCTTTTCACGTTCAGTTCCATCTGCTTTAAGAATGGCATAATTCGTAAAAGGAGGTAGCATCATCTGTTTTCTTTTCTTGAGGCACTCTTCGGCAAAAGTATGGTATCCGTAATTTAGCAGTGTACTGAGAACAGGATGATCAGGTGTGTGTGTCTGTAAATATACATATCCCTGTTTTTCCCCTCGTCCGGATCTTCCGGCAACCTGAACGATTAATTGAGCTAATTGCTCATGAGCCCTGTAGTTGTTGGAAAAAAGGCAGGAATCGATGTCGATTATGCCAACAAGCGTTACATTAGGAAAGTGATGCCCTTTTGCAAGCATCTGTGTTCCGATGATTATGTTGTACTTATTGTTATTTATGTCGTCCAGAATAGTATTGAGTACACCTTTTCTGTTGATGGCATCGCGATCAATTCTTACAGGATTTGAATTGGGAAATAACTGCTGTATATGTTCAAATATCTGTTCAGTACCATTACCTGTAGGGGTCAGTTCGGTAAAACCGCATTCTGGACACTGATGGGGAATAATGAATTTGGTTTCGCAGTGATGACAAACCAGTCTGTTTTCGGTCATGTGATATGTAAGGTTTGAATCGCAGTTCTTACACATGAATACATACCCGCAGTTGTGGCATATCAGTTTTTGTGAATAACCTCTGCGGTTAATTAAAAGCAGTACCTGATTACCTTTGCCAAGTTCTTCATTAATGTGCAGAGAAAGTTCTTTTGAAATACCATGGTTAATGATCTGCCTGCGCATGTCGATAATGTTAAAAATCGCATCTGATGCGTTTCCCGCTCTTTTGCTGAGTATTATTTCGGTGTATTTCTTCTTTTGGATATTGTTTACGGTTTCGATGGATGGAGTTGCTGTTCCCATTATGATGGGGATTTGTCTAATAAAAGCCAGCATTACGGCACAGTCTCTTGCGTGGTATCTGAAGCCGTCTCCCTGTCTGTAAGATGAATCGTGCTCCTCATCGATAATGATTATTCCTAAATTAGGAATGTTAGCAAACAGTGCGCTTCTTGTTCCTATCAGTATTGCAGCCTCATTTCGTTTCATCATGGCAAAAGATTCAAATCGTTCATTGTCATTTAAAGATGAATGAATACAGACAATAGGTACATTAAATCTGTCGTAGAAACGTTTGACAGTCTGAGGAGTCAGGTTTATTTCGGGAACTAAAACAAGAGCCTGTTTGCCCTGTTTCAGCGTTTTTGCAATCAGCTGAAGATAAATTTCTGTTTTTCCAGAGCCTGTCACACCATTGATGACAAAAGCATTGAATCCGTGAGAGGCGCTGATTACGTCGTATGCGTGCTGCTGTTCGTCATTAAGGATTTTGGCATCGGTAATTGATATGTTGTTTTTGTCCCATTCGTGTACCTCATCTCTCAGATTGCTTTTGGTTATCAGTCCCAGATTGAAAAGTTTGGTGATAATTGCCTGGTTTATTCCCAACTCTTTTAATTTATGAGATGTACACGGAGCTTCTCTGATAATGTTCAGGGCGGCCTTACAGGCCTTGGCTCTGCTTATGCATGATGTATCAGCATCACTGACGAATGTCCACAAATCTATTGGTTTCAGACCAGCCTTCTTGGGTTTTCTAAGTAAGAGGGGCATAGCTGTATAAAAAACTTCGCCAATAGGGTAGTGATAATAGGATGCCGCCCATTTAAGGAGCTGAATGTTATATTCGTCAAATATAGGAGAATCATCCAATATCTCTTCTATTTCTTTGACGGCTCCTTTTCCGGTATATGTCTGTTTTTCAGACTGCTCAATGACTATGCCAACGGTTTTCCTGTTGCCGAATTTTACAAGTGCACGGCAACCAATAAGGTTAACTCCTTCGATTTTTAAATCAAAGGATAATTTGTATTCAAATGTACGATATAAAGGGGTGTTTATAGCTAACTGTAGGTACATGGAATTATTAATTATAAAAAAATCAAAACTTTATCTTGCACAACATTGCTCAATAATATATCATTCGCTTGCATTTTTATATTTTTGTTTACATTTTACATCGTGTCTGACGCGAAAAGTGGTTGGAAGGGCGATGTAGCTCTATTTTAAGAGGTTTTCCATGAAAAAAGATATTCATCCAGCATACGACGTTGTAACCGTTAAGTGCTCATGCGGTAACACTTTCCAGACCCGCTCAACTGTTGGTCACGATATTGTTATCGATGTTTGCTCAGCTTGTCATCCATTCTACACCGGTAAGCAGAAGATTGTTGATACCGGCGGACGTGTAGAACGCTTCAACAAGCGTTTCGGTATGCTTTCTTCAAAGAAGTAATCCAAGTCGGCACACTGCACTAAGGTGCAGTGTGTTTTCTTTTATACACAGAATTATCATTATTTGTGTTATTGTCAATCAATCTCTGATTAATCATATATTCCTGAATTTCTTGCTTTGTACTGTATGTAACATAGCGTAAAAGTTTGATATTTTACAGTTTTTACAACAAAACTTGATCGATTATTGTCCTAATGATGTGCAAAATTGTAATGTAATCGTAATTTTGGCAAATATGAGACGGTACAGAGGTAACAAATAAAAAAATCTCGCTTATAATTAAAGACTATACACTTGATATAAGTGGAATTGTATATTTTGTCGTTGTAAGTATACATAGGGTTAATAAAATTGGCGCAACATGTTCGATATGATATGTTGCATTTCGGAGATTATCGCATGACCGATAAGATATTACATGATGCTGCATTAGACTATCATGCACATCCAACACCTGGTAAGATCTCAATTCAGATCACCAAACCCGCTGATACCTCTCATGACCTGACTTTGGCATATAGTCCCGGAGTTGCAGAACCGGTTCGTGAGATAGCAAAGAATCCTGAAGATGCATACAAGTATACTATCAAGGGAAACCTCGTTGCTGTTATTTCAAATGGTACAGCTATCCTTGGTTTAGGTAATCTTGGTCCACTGGCTTCTAAGCCTGTTATGGAAGGCAAAGCTCTTCTGTTTAAACGTTTTGCTAATGTTGATGCAATTGATATTGAAGTAAAGCACAAGGATATTGACGATTTCGTCAATACCGTTGCAAATATTGCTGATACATTTGGTGGTATTAATCTTGAAGACATCAAAGCTCCTGAATGTTTTGAAATTGAATCAAAATTAAAGAAGCTTTGTTCTATTCCTGTTTTCCATGATGATCAGCATGGTACAGCTATTGTTACAACGGCAGGTATGCTGAACGCTCTTCAGTTGCAAGGAAAGAAAGTTGAGGACTGTAGGGTTGTTTGCTTAGGTGCAGGTGCAGCTGGTATTGCTTGCTCTACATTCCTGTTGGAATGCGGTGTTAAGCCAGAAAACTTCTTCATGATTGACCGTCATGGTGTAATCAGATCTGATCGTACAGATTTGAATGAACAGAAGAAGAAATTCATAAACGATACAGGTCCAAAGACTTTAGCCGAAGCAATGGACGGTGCTGATGCGTTCCTTGGGGTGTCTGGTCCTAATTTGGTAACCAAGGAAGAAATATTAAGCATGGCTCCTAAGGCTGTAATTCTGGCTTGTTCAAATCCTGATCCTGAAGTATCTCCTGCTTTAGTTCAGGAAGTTAGACCTGATATTATTTTCGGTACCGGAAGATCAGATTATCCAAATCAGATTAATAATGTAATCTGCTTCCCATTCCTCTTCAGAGGTGCGCTTGATGTAAGAGCAACAGAAATCAATCTTGAAATGAAAAAAGCTGCAATGAATGCAATCCGTTTGCTTGCACAGGAACCTGTTCCTGAAGAAGTTGCTCATGCTTGCGGAGAAGATCATTTTGAGTTTGGACCTCATTACATTATGCCAAAGCCTGTTGATCATCGTCTGTATTCATGGGTATCTAAGGCTGTAGCTGAAGCCGCTGTTAAATCTGGCGTAGCCAGGGCTCCGCTCCCTGATCATTATCTTGAAAATGAATAATATCAGTTTTTGTTAACGATAAATAACCCCGTAATTTCAATTATTACGGGGTTATTTTTTAGTACTTCAGAGAATTTTCTAAGCAATCAAACACAGTATTTTATTGCATTCTGGTTAGAATCACTCCACTTTCAATATGTTCTTCGGTATATGGAAATTGGTCAAAAAATGCAAATTTACTTATTCTGTGAGTTTCTGTCAGGGATTTTAAATTATCCATCAGAGTCACAGGGTTACATGATATGTAGATTATGATTTCGTATCTCTTTAGAAGGTCTATGGTATCTTTATCTAATCCTGCTCTAGGAGGATCTACCAGAACGGTTCTGCACGAGTATTCGTCGAGATTTACATTATTGTTTTTTAAACGATTGAATTCTCTTTTTTTATTCAAGGCTTCGGTGAATTCTTCAGCACTGAGGCGTATTATTTTCAGGTTTGTAACGTTGTTCATTGCAATGTTGATCTGAGCTGATTCAACACTGGTTTTAGATATTTCTGTCGCAAGTATTTTTCTGAAATTACCAGCCAGGGCAATAGAAAAGTTACCATTGCCACAATACAATTCCAAAAGATCCGTATCACTCAAATCAGAAGTGTTGTTCTGCACCCAGGTAAGCATTTTTTCAGAAACATGAGCATTGGGCTGAGTAAAACTGTTCTCTACCTGCTGATATCTGAATTGTTTGTTATTAACAGTCAGCGTCTCATAAACACAGTCTGTATCAAGAAGAATTTTCTGCTTAAAGGCTCTGCCTATTATATTTATGATGTTGTCAGGAAATTTTTCTCTGAGATGACCGAGTAAATTTTTTGCCTCCTCAATCCAAGATTCATCAAGTTTTCTGTGGTAAAGAAGAGTAATTAAAGCTTCTCCGCTTAATGTGGTTAAAAAGTCTATTTCAAAAAATTTCACTGATAATGCACGGTGACTACTTATGTAATCAGCAACAACAGGCATCAGGTCGTTAATCAGTTTCGAGGCAGTAGGGAATTTGGTTAGAAAAACCTTGCGTTTACTGTTATCTGAAGTATCCACCATGTAATAACGAACGAGTTCGCCTTCAAGATAGATGCAGAATTTGGCCCTCATGCGATAGTTAATCGGCTCTGAA
This sequence comes from Ruminobacter sp. RM87, assembly GCF_000701925.1. Classification (NCBI taxonomy): domain Bacteria; kingdom Pseudomonadati; phylum Pseudomonadota; class Gammaproteobacteria; order Aeromonadales; family Succinivibrionaceae; genus Ruminobacter; species Ruminobacter sp. RM87. Next base: position 60,583 of record NZ_JNKD01000009.1, read on the forward strand.
GTAAAAATTTCTGGTTCGGGAATGGTAAAAAGATTTTTAAATTCGGCCAATAACTTTGAAGTCTTATTAGCTAACTGGGTATTATATGATGAGGTGTCTAATGTTTCAAAATCTTTCATAACAAACCTTATGGTCAAAAAGTGTAACAGGCGAGGATTATAACAGAACATAAGCTATTCTAAAAACTTATTCACAATTATATAAATAAACAGGTGAATTGGTTTTAATACTGTAGACAAGGACATGGCTAAATTATCGTATATTTACATTTAAATGGTTTATGTCTAAAATACCCTCGACTTTTGGTACCACTCTGTTTATAGGTTGGTTTAATAAGGAAATACGGTGAGAATCCGAAACTGTCGCGCAACGGTGATGCATACAAATGTGTTTGTATGTTCAGTCCGAATACTTTCCTTAAGTCTAAGTAATTTTACAAGTCTACGCGAAATGGATAGTTTTATGAAAAGAGAATTATTATTGGCAGGTTTGTTTGTGCCTGTTATTGCTTACGCAGGAACCGATACAACAGATGAAGTTGTCGTTTCTGCATCCCGTATTTCTGAAACCAAAACTCATATTCTTGGACAGGTTGATGTTATCACTGCAAAAGAAATTCAGGAAAGAAATCTGAAAACCTTAACTGACGTTTTGGCTCTGTTGCCTAGCGTTCAGGTAGTTTCATATGGTGGCAGAGGTCAGTCCGGATCTTTTTATGTTCGTGGCGGTAATGCTAATCAGGTTTTGGTTTTACTTGATGGAGAGAATTTAAGTACCAGCAAGATTGGTGAGTTCAATTCTAATCACATACCAACAAATATGATTGAGAAAGTTGAATTCATCAGGGGACACAGAGCTTCTGTTTATGGGGCCAATGCTGTTCTCGGGGTAATTAATATTATCACTAAACCTGAATATAAAACCAAACAGAGAGCTGCATATACTTATTCAAGCTACGATACTCATGATTTCAGTATGCAGAATACTTTTGCCATTACGGATAATGATGCATTAAAGGTAACCGGTGGTGTAAGCAGTTCTAAAGGATTTAACGTTCATCCTGTTTCCGGAGTTAATGAAGGTGCTAAACACGGATTCAAGAACAATAATGTTCAGATTGGATATACTCATACATTTGATAATGATTTAGAGATCAGAGCAGACTACAAGCGTATCAAGAATGAAGGTGATTACGATAATTCTTGGAGTGGTACTCCTGCAACAAGTGTGAATTACGATGAAAACCAGATCGTTTCTGTGGGAGCTGATTTCGGGAATGAACTGTATGCATTTGACTTCGGTACCATGTATACTCACGATAATGATTACAATCATCCAAAGGATGTTCCAGTTTCTGACATGCAGTCATCTGCGTTTAAGATGGACACCATAAACTCTCATTTTACCAATGAATTTTATCCGGTAACCGAATTGAGATTAGGTTTTGGTGTGGATTACAACTACAGCAGACTTAATAAGAATTCAAAGGTTGAATGGAGCGGAAATTTTGCAGACAGTGCCAAATCTATTTCTAATAAGGCCGGATTCGTTTTTATGAAGTATGATCAGAATATTTTTTCAGGAGAATTATCAGGAAGGCTTGACGATAATTCTGTCTATGGTTCTGAAGGTACCTTTAATGTCGGGTTAGGTGTGAATATTCTGGAGGATAATCAGCTGTCAGCAAGATATGGTACAGCATACAGAGCTCCTAATATGCAGGAACTTTATTATCCGGGATATGGCAATAGCCGTCTGGATCCTGAAAAATCAAAGAATGTAGAAGTTACTTTAAGAAATAAGTATTTCTTTGTAACGGGATTCTACAATAATATTAAGCATCAGATTGGCTCAGATCCATTAACATGGCAGTACGAAAATATCAACAGAGTAAACATCAAAGGTGTTGAAATGGGAGCGAATATGCCGTTCAACAAGTATCAGAATCTGGACCTTTCTGCTTCTCTGATGAATCCAAAGAACAAGGATACTCATCAGACCGTGTACGGTAAGGCAAAACAACTCTATAAGGCCAAGTACATGTTTGACAGTGAAGATCTTTTTGGTGACTTTGGAATGGATGCCTACGCAGACTATCGTTACACTTCAAAAAGAACATTTTCAAATGGTCAGACTTTAGGCGGCTTTGCTGTAGTTAATTTAGGCTTCGGATTAACTCCTGCAGGAATGAATAAAAATATTAGATTCGGTTTTGGCATAGATAATCTCTTAGACAAGAAATATGAATACTACGCGGGTTATCCAACAGGCGGAAGAGTATATTCAGGTACAATAGAGATTAAGAATCTGTTTTAATTATTTTTGATTTGGATATATTATAAAAGCACTGAAACGATGTAGGATCGGCAGTGCTTTTTTTATGGATACAGTGAATATTATGAAGTATAGCGTTCTTTTTTTTGATTCCGGAATAGGTGGATTGTCTGTATGTCAGGAGACTCTAAAGCAGAATCATAATATTATCCCGCTGTATTTGTTTGATAATCTGCATTTTCCATATGGAATACAGCCTGATGACGTTGTAATAAATACAGTGGTTGAACTTATTGCAAAATTTACCTCACGAATACATGTGGATTTAGTGGTAATAGCGTGCAATACAGCGAGCACCGTAGCACTTGAACAGGTCCGTAAAGCTGTAGATATACCAATTGTTGGGGTTGTTCCTGCAATAAAACCGGCTTCGGCTATTACAAAAAATGGAGTGATAGGACTGCTGGCTACTCCTGCGACAATTCGCAGAAAATATACAATGGATTTAATAGCAAATTTTGCAAGCGATAAGACAGTATTAAAAATCGGAACATCAGAACTTGTGGAAATAGCCGAGAGAAAAATGATTGGCCTGCCTTATGATGAACAGATTATCAGTCATGTTCTTCACGAATGGGTGGAAGGTGATGTAAGGCCGGATACCGTGATTCTGGGATGTACTCATTTCCCACATCTGCGCTCAGAAATTCAAAAAGTGTTGCCGAGTGTAACGTTGGTGGATTCAGGTGATGCTATAGCAAGAAGAGTTAAATTCCTTTTGACTGAATTAGCCAATAATCACATCAGCACGGATACATCAGTGGCGGAAACCGAGTCTACGGCTTATTGCACTGATGTAAGAAAACTTAATAGCGATCTCATTTCCGGATTTAAAAAATTCGGATTTTGCGAATTGAAACTTTTTGAGTAAAAGAGATCAATCACCTAGGCTGAAACAGTGCGACTATTTGCTTCTTTAACTGACAGTTTTCGGCCTTTAACTTCTTTATTGTTCAACAAACTAATAAAATTATCCTTAGCTGATGCTGATACTCTCACGAAAGCATAATTCTTGCGTTTCTTGGTTTTTGGATCCTTTGGTAGCTTCAGGGAGTAGATGTCTACACCTGTACTGAATACCAATTTCTTGATTTCTAATTCATTAAGTGAAAAGGGAATGTTCCCTATGAAGATATCACAGAATTCAGATTCATCAGTTGGCATTGCTTTGAATGAAAAGTTTTGTTTGATTCCATGTTGTGTATGATTCTCTGAGTTGCTGCGTACGGAATTCTTGTCTTTGACAATAGACTGACCATGGTTCTTGGTGGCAAAAGAGCGAGGAAGATCAATGGGTCTGTCATCAGGTCTTGGGTTTTCTACTTTATCGGTAACTATGCGGTTTTTGAGAACAAAGGCTAAAGGGGATACGATGCCAGAGATGAATACAAAAATAACAGTTAGCCAAAATGTCAGCGGAAGCTCAAAAATATTTGTGAATGCACATTTGGTATATACGCAAACATAGACCAACGTTATAACAAGTGAAAGAAAGCATGATTTGAGATATTGCTTTTTCATGGACATAATTTTATCTCCATAAGTGCATAAGAAAAAAGTGTGATGTGATTATTGATGATTGAGTGAGAAATAAGAATATAAAACAGTACTCTTACAATTTTAAAGACAAAAACAGAGTCTAAATTTGATTTATCGCTCAAAAATTGATAACTTTGCAGGAAAACGGCAAAAAAATGTACAAAAAATAAAAAAAATTAGAAAAAGATCAAAAAAACAGTTGACGAAAAAAATAAAAAACCTAAAATACACATCGTTCGCTGAGCACAGCGAAAACAAAAAGTTCTTTAAAAACGAATCTAGACAATCTGTGTGGGCACTCGCTGAATTCATGAGCTGAAATAAAAAATGGTTCTTGAAGAAGCTGAGTGTCAAATCTAAGAGTAATTAGAAAGACAGTCATTCAAAGAGAGCCGAAAAAACTTCAACTAATTTAAAGTGAAGAGTTTGATCATGGCTCAGATTGAACGCTGGCGGCAGGCTTAATACATGCAAGTCGAACGGTAACAGCAGGAAGCTTGCTTCCTGGCTGACGAGTGGCGGAC